>CAMFHW010000006.1 GCA_945952175.1 uncultured Phenylobacterium sp.
GGGGTCATCTGGCGGGGATGGGCCAGATCGGCCGGATCGGCGATCTGGGCGGCCATGTTGGCGGTGACCGAACAGCCGAAGTTGGGCTGCACGTCATTGCTCGCCGAATGCGAGATATTGGTCCAGGTCTTGCCGCAGGACGGCACGATGGCGCGGTAGGCCGAGTAGCCGATACGCAGGATCGGGGCCGGCTCGCCGTGGGCGTCGTAGCTGACGACCTGGATATGGTCGGCGGGAACCCCCTGCTCGATCAGGAAGGCGCGGGCGCCGTCGGTGATGTGGGCGGCCGCGCCGGCGTCGGCGCCGCCGCTCGGAGAGCGGAGCGTGATCGTGCCGCCGCCGCCGTCCGACCAGTCGGCGGCGAACTGGGCCAGGGCGGCGGCCTGGTTGGCCGACAGCCCCTGGGCGTGGACCGCGAGGCGAACCTCCTGGTCCATGGGCTCGGCGCGCATCTCGAAGTGCTCGGTCGGGGTCCTGGCTTCCTTGCCGATCCGATCGGGCGTCTTGGTGGCGCAGGCCGACAGGCTGGCCAGGGCGGCGAGCGCAAGGATCGGCGCGGTGAAGGAGCGCAAAGCCTGGGTCATTCGATCACGTAGCCGTACGGCCCCTGATAGGCGCGGCCGGAGCCCGGCTGCGGCTTGCTCTTGTAGGCTTTGTTCAGTTGGCCCAGCAGGATGGTCGAGGCGTCGTCGGCGATACGCAGACCGTCCACCGGCGTCTGCAGCCTGTCGGGGCTGGTGGGTTGGACGATGTAGGGGGTGACGATGATCACCAGCTCCGTCTCGCCGGACAGGTAGTCGCGGGAGCGGAACAGGCTGCCCAGCACCGGCAAGGTGGTGATACCGGGCAGGCCATCGAGGTTCTGCTTGGTCTTTTCCTGCAGCAGGCCGGCGATCATCAGGGCGCCGCCGGACGGCAGCTCGACACTGGTCTCCGCGCGGCGGACATCCAGGGCCGGGACGGTCAGGCCGGTGGTCGAGCCGCTGCTCTGCAGGGTGAAGGCGCCCGTGGTGCTGAGCTCGGACACCTCGGTGGAGATCTTCAGCGCGATCCGGCCGGACGACAGCACCACCGGGGTGAAGCCGAGGCCGACGCCGAAGGGCTTGTAGTCGATCGAGATGCGGCCGGTCTGGTCCTGGGCCACCGGGATCGGATATTCGCCGCCGGCCAGGAACTTGGCGGATTCGCCGGACACGGCGGTCAGGTTGGGCTCGGCCAGGGTGCGCACCAGGCCGACCCGCTCGAAGGCCTTGATCAGGGCCTGGCCCGAGTTCAGGCCCGGGCTGCCGGCCGTGTTCTTGATGGTCGCCGTGTTCCAGTTGCTGGCGGCCGTCGCGTCGCGCACCACCTTGTCGCACAGGTGGGCGGGGTCGGAGATCCAGCCGCAGGGCTCCTGCAGGGTCGGCTGCTTGGTGGTGTCCAGGGCCCAGCCGCCGGACAGGCCGCCCAGCAGCGAGCCGTTCACCCCGAAGGTGGCGTTGGTCCCGAACAGGTACTGGGCCTCGCCAAGCTGCCCCGTGACGGCGTTCAGATTGAAGCCGAGCTGCTTGATCACGTTGCGCTGCATCTCGACGACGCGGACCTTCAGCATCACCTGGTCCTTGCCGGCTATGCTCAGCATGTTGAGCACCTTGGAGCCGTCGGCGGTCGCCGAGCCACCGACCGCGGCGCGGGCGATCTGCAACGCCTTGTCGGCGTCGCCGAGATTGGCGACCTGGCCGGAGAGGATGACGCTGTCGTTGATCGCGTCGACCTTCACCTGGGCGTTGGGGATGATGCGGTTGATCGTCTGGGAGATGGCCGCGACGTCGGCGTCGACCCGCACGTTCAGGGACAGGACGCGCCGACCGGTCGAATCGAAGAACACCGCGTCGGTGGTGCCGGGCTTCAGGCCCATGATGAAGATGCGGCGCGGGCTGCGCAGCACGGTGTCGGCGACGCCGGGGGCGGAGACCAGCACGTCGCGCACGTCGATCGGCAGATCCACGATGGCCGACTTGCCGGCCGGCAGGGAGAGCGACTGGGCCGCGCCGCCGGGGGCGGCGAGGTCGACCCGGATGGTCGAGCTGGTCGCGGTGGCCGGGCCGTAGGCGGCGGCCTCGGTCTGGGCGATCGCCACCGGAGCCGGCGGCAGCACCGCCGCCGCCAGGGCGGTCACGATAGAAAGGAGAAAGCGCGGTTTCATCGCGAACCGACCTCCGTCATCTGGCCGCCGCGATAGATCCGCATCCCGGTGTTTCCGCGCTGGGGCGATCCGCGCGAGGCGCCGCCCGCTAGATCGGCATAGGAGCGCAGCACCAGCTGCATCTCGCCCTGGGCCTTGCCCCGCGCCAGCACGGGCGTGTCGCCCGCGGGCACCTCGAGGACGGCCACCGCGCCGACCATGGCGCGGGAGTCCTTTGCGGCTTCGGGCTTCTGGTCGATGGCCAGGACGCGCAGGTTGCGCATCAGGGTCTCGGTCATGAAGCCCTTGCCGTCGGGACCTGGGCGGCTTTGCAGCACGTCGACCCGGTCGCCCGGCAGGATGAAGCCGCCGGCGGCGGTCTCGGCGTTGATCGGGATGGACATGGCCCGCATGCCGGGCTTCAGCACCACGGCCATGAAATTGCTGTCGCCGGCCCGCAGCACCTTGCGCGCGGTGATCGGCTCGCCCTGGGCGATGGGGTCTTTCACGATGGCGCCCTCGAAGGCCTGCATCGGGCCGGAGCCGATCACCAGGTCCTGGGTCGCCTGGGCGGCCTTCTTGGCGACCTTTTCGGCGCCTTGCGGCTGCGGGGCGGGCACGGCGCCGTCGGTGACGAAGGCGGCGTTGAGCGCTTCGACCGGCCAGGGCTGCCAGCCGAGGTCCGCCGCGGAAAGCCGCGCGCCGATCGCCAGGTCGTGCTTGGCGACCAGGACCTGGGCCATGGGCTTGGGCGGCGGGGCCGGCGCGACGGCGACCGGAGCCTCGGCCTTCTTGGGCGCGATCATGCCACGGACCATGAAGGCCAGCAGAATGGCGGCCAGGGCGGCCAATGCGATGATGCCGATGCGGACTGCGCCCATGAACGACGACCAAAAGCGCCCGCACCGCGGGCCAGGTGGCGAACCGTCTTCGGAACGGCGCGCTGGATTCGGTCCTCGACCTTCTGCCGAGGCTTTCAGTCTTTTCCCCCGCGCATGGTTAACGCAGGGCTAAAGGTCCCGGTCAGCCGAGGCCGTGGAAGGCCAGGGCGAGGTTCGAGGCCGGAAAGGCGAAGAGCGCGCCGAACGCGATCGCCACGCCGTAGGGGACATTCTCCCCGGGCGTGGCCAGCCGGCCGAACCAGGCGGGACCGTTCTGGGTGTAGGGGCGCATCCACATGGAGCGCAGGCCGAGCAGCGCGACCGCGAGCGCGCCGCCCGCCACGCCGGTGACGACCACATAGGTGAAGACCGCGGGGATGCCGAGCCACAGGCCGGCCGCCGCGAAAAGCTTGCCGTCGCCGCCGCCGATCCAGCCCAGGGCGAACATGATCATGCCGGCGATCAGGGCGGCCACGCCCACGCCGGTGTGCATGAGGATCGCGCTCATCGGCAGGCCGAGCGCGAAGGCGGCGGGGAAGAAGCCGAGGATCAGGACGATCGAGATCCAGTTGGGGATCGTGTAGCTGGTCGCGTCGCGCAGGCCGGCGACGATCACCATGGCCGGGAAGATCGCGAGCAAGGCGGCCTGCAGGAGCGGGGGAATCATCTCGGATCCGGTCGGCTTCGGGTTCGACCCGACCATGCTCGGCCAAGGTGAACGGAGGGTTGAAATGCGAAAGAGCCGCGACGCTTTCGCGTCGCGGCCCCTGCGATTTCGACGCGGGACGTCGAAATTGCTTACGGCATCGCGGCCGAGATCTTCGAGAAGGTGCCGGTGATCTTGCCTTGCAGGGTGTTCATCGCGGTGATGAGCACGACGGCGATCAGGGCGGCGATCAGGCCATATTCGATGGCCGTGGCGCCAGATTCGTCCTTCACGAAGCGGGTGACAAACTTAGACATGGGTCGTTCTCCTGTGTTGCGAGCAGACGGTTGAGGCTTCAAGCCGGCGGCCTGCTCACCTCGAATTCGCAGGACCGTTTTCCCCCACTTCGTTTAATGTCGAGTAAACATGGAAGTATTCGCAAAATTTTATCTATGGTTTACTTGAGTTTACTATTATCTCTTGTTAACCACGAGGCCTGAATCGGCTCGAATCCGGCGGCTTTGCATAATGATTCTCGCGCGCGCGTGAGTCGGCCGAAATTCAGTGTTTCTTGACCATTCGCCGCGACCCTCGGGCTCGAAACTTTTTTCGGACCCAGCCATGCGCCGACTGTTTTCGGGCCTCGCCGCCCTCGCTTTCGTGACCGCCGCGGCCACTTCGAGCCTCGCCCAGGGCCTCACCGTGCCGGTCGATCAGAGCGTGGCGGTGGCCCTGCCCCCCGGCTCGATGAACGTGATGATCGGCAACCCGGCCATCGCCGACATCAATGTGCTCGACCCGCGCAACGCCGTGGTGCTCGGCAAGGCCTTCGGCGTCACCAACCTGCTGATCATGGACGGCGGCGGCCACGTGCTGATGGATCGCCAGGTCGTGGTGTCGGGCGCCGACGCGGGCCACATCACCGCGATCCGCGGCGGCCCCGCCGGCCCGCATGTCGACTCCTACGCCTGCGCTGCGCGCTGCGAGCGCGCGGTGACGGTGGCGTCGGCCACCGCGGCCGCGCCGGTCGAAGCACCGAAGTCCAATCCTTAAACCTTGGATTCAGCACAGCTGGCTATGCTGGCGGGGCCAACCGGCCCTGAGGACGTCATGACGCGCACCCGCTTCAACCCGATCGCCGCCCTGCGGCGGTTCGTTCGCGCCCAGCGCGGCGCGACGGCGGTCGAGTTCGCGATCATCGCCCTGCCGTTCCTGGTCCTGCTGTTCGGGATCATCGAGCTCGGCATGGTCTTCCTGGTCTCGACCACCCTGTCGAACGCCACCGACGCGGCGGCCCGACAGATCCGAACCGGCGAGTTCCAGACCAGCGGCGCGAACAGCAAGGTCGACTTCAAGACCCTGGTCTGCGCCAAGATGAGCTGGCTGCAGCAGTCCTGCGGCTCCAATCTCGCCGTCGACGTGCAGACCTTCACGACCTTCCAGGACCTCAGCAATACGGGTCCGACCAACGCGCAGACCTTCAATCCCAACACGACCTGCTTCACCACCGGCCTGCCGGGGGACATCGTGCTGGTGCGCACCTACTACACCTGGACCATCTTCACGCCGCTGCTGAACGCCGCCCTGGTCAATATGGGCAACGGCTCCGGCAAGCGCCTGATCAACGCCACGACCAGCTTCCGCAACGAGCCGTGGTCGAGTCAGAATCCCCAGGGGGCCAAATGCAGCTGACGCGCTTCTTCCGGGATGGCCGAGGCACGGCGGCGGTCGAGTTCGCCTTCGTCGCCCCGCTGATGATCCTGCTCTATTGCGGCCTGGCGGAACTGACCCAGGGCATGATGGCCGACCGCCGCGCCAGCCACGTGGCCTCCACGATCGGCGACCTGGTCGCCCAGGAGACCCAGGTCAAGCAATCCGACATGGACGACGTGTTCAAGGTCGGCCAGGCGGTGATCGCGCCCTTCCCGGCCGGCACCCTGTCGATGCGGGTGACCAGCGTCGTGGCCAATTCCAGCGGCACGCCGCAGGTATCCTGGAGCAAGAGTTCCGGCTCCGCGCTCACCGCGCTCGCGGCGGGCGCCACGGTGAGCGGCCTGCCCACCGGCCTCATCGCGGCCAACGAGAGCGTGGTCATGGCCGAGGTGCGCTACACCTACACCTCGGCGCTCCAGAAGGCCCTGCCCAGCACGCTGACCTTCAACGAGAAGTACTACCTGAAGCCCCGCAAGGGCAGCCAGGTGATCTGGTCGACGGGCTAAGAGAACGCCTCGGCCAGCCGCGCCACGACAGGCGCCGCCGAGGCGCCGATCCCCGGGCCCATCGCCCTGCGCGCACCGACCAAGCTGTTGGTGAGGAAGACGGCGTCCGCGCCCGCGAGATCCTCGAAGGGGAAGGCCCCCTCGCGCACCTCCAGGCCCAGCGGGCCTGCCGCCGCGATCACCCGCGCCCGCGCGATCCCGGCCAGCACGCCGCAATCAAGCGCCGGCGTGAACATCGTCTGGCCGGCCAGCCAGAAGATGTTGGCCGCCCCGGCGCAGGCGACCGCGCCCGCCCCGTTCAGCATCACCGCCTCGTCGGCGCCCGCCGCCCGCGCCTCGGCCCGGGCGAGCACGTTGTCCAGGTAGCTCAGGGTCTTCAGCCGCGAGGCCGGCGAGCCCTCGTTGCGCCGCACGCTGGACAGGGCCAACCGCAACGGACCCTCGGCGCGGGGCGAGGCGACGGCGGTGGCGAACAGGCGCGGCGCGGCCTGCGCGGGCCGATCCAGCCCTCGTCCGCCGGAACCCGCCGTCAGGGTCAGGCGCACCGCCGCCCGCGCACCCCCCAGCGGCGCCAGGGCCTGGCGCATGGCGGCCTCGGCGGCGGCCCGGTCCAGCGGCGACAGGCCGAGCGTCACGCAGCCGTGCGCCATCCGGTCGAGATGCGCCTCCAGCGCATCGAGCTCGCCATCGACGGCCAGCACCGTCTCGAACAGGCCGTCGCCCAGCAGCAGGCCGCGGTCGTCGTGCGGGATCATCCCGCCTCTCCGGTCAGGGCGCGCGCGATGGCGGCGATCTTGGCCTCGGTCTCCAGCCGCTCGGCGCGCGGATCGCTGTCGGCCACGATGCCGGCGCCCGCCCGCGCCTCGACGCGCCAGCCCGCATCGTCCGCCACGCAGCCGACGGTGCGGATCAGCACGCTGGAATCGAAGGCCCCGTCGAAACCCGCCCAGAACATCGCCCCGCAATAGGGGCCGCGGGCGGTCTCCAGGCCGGCGATGGTCTTCATCGCCTGGACCTTGGGCGCGCCGGTGATCGAGCCCGGCGGGAAGGCCGCGGCCAGCAGGTCGACCGCGCCGGCGTCCTCCGCCAGCCGCCCGGTCACGGTCGAGACCAGGTGATGGACATTGGCGAAGCTCTCCACCGCCCAGAGATCGGGGACCGCCACGCTGCCCGGCGCGCAGACCCGGGCGAGGTCGTTGCGCATCAGGTCGACGATCATCAGGTTCTCCGCCCGGTCCTTGGCGCTGGCCGCCAGCTCCCGCGCCAGGGCCGCGTCCTGGTCGGGCCGGCAGCCGCGCGGCCGGGTGCCCTTGATCGGCCGGGTCTCGACCGCGCCGTCGGCCGCCACCCGCACGAACCGCTCCGGCGAATTCGACACCACCGCCGCGCCCGGCAGGCGCAGATAGGCGGCGAAGGGCGCCGCGCTCTGACGGACCAGCCGGTCGAGCAGGTCGCCGGGCGTCGCGCCGGCCGTCAGCCGGCCCCGCCAGGTCCGCGCGATATTCGCCTGGAAGAACTCCCCGGCCGCGATTCGATCGACGACCTCGCTCACCGCCGCCTCATAGGCCGCGCCGTCGCCGGCTTCGAGCCCTTCGCACAGGCGACCACGCCATCCGTCTCGGGGCGGCGTCTCCAGCCAGCCGAGCGCGCGCCACGCGCGAGCCTCCGCCTCGGCCGCGTCCGCGCCGCGCCCCAGCGCCAGGACCCGTCCGGCTTCATGGTCGAAGGCCAGGATCGCCGGATAGCGCGCCGCCGCCAGGTCGGGCCAGTCGGCGGCCCGGGCCAGGCCCAGCCGCTCGACCCGGTCGCCGAGCTCGTAGGAGGCCAGGCCCGCCACGCCCCCTTGGAAAGGGGGCCCATCGGCCAGGGTCGCCATAGGTGCGCCGAGCAGGGTCTTCAGTTCGGCGAACGGATCGCGTGGGTCGTCCGGCTCGAGACGCAGCACCGCATCGGGGTCGCGCGCCAGATAGGACCAGCGCGCCCGCGATCCGCCCCCGCCCGACAGGAAGGCCAGCGTCCAGGGCTCTTCGGCGAACGCCGGGACGACCTCCGCCGGCTCGCGCCACGGAGCGGCGAGCATGACCGCGACCTGCATGCCGCGGCCCTTAGCCTCCACGGTGGCCGATGGGAAGGCGTCAGGCGAGGCGGCGACCGCCTCCGCGCACGAACAGCAGGCCCACGAACCCGATGGTCAGCAGGATGATGATGGTCGCGAACCCGCCCTGCTGGCTGTGGGTCAGGTTGGTGCCGAGATTGACCATCATCGGCCCGAGCCAGCCGGTGGCCACGCCCGACAGCGCATAGACCCCGAAGAAAGCCCCCGTCTGCTCCGGCGGGGTCAGCCGGGTCAGCATGGTGCGCGAGCTCGCATACTGGGCCGTGATGAAGACGGCGTTGTTGAAGCCGATCAGCAGGAAGATCACCTCCGGCAGGGTCCGGAAGATCGGCCCGTTCCACATCGGCGCGTGGGCGGCCGGATCGAAGCTCCAGAAATAGAGGATCCTGTCCGGGGCCATGCCCAGGAAGGCGAAGAACCCCAGGAGCGACAGGAGGACGGAGACGCGCACCGAGTTCTTGGGCGCCAGGCCCGCGTCCATCCAGCGCCCGACGAAGCCTCCGAACACCGCCAGCACCGACAGGATCACGCCGTAGCCCAGCATCTCCAGCGCGCCCCACTTCATCACGCCGACGGCATAGATGCCGGCATAGATCAGGATGGCGTTCATGCCGTCGACATAGAACATGCGGCTGACCAGATAGATGGCCGCGTCCTTGTAGTGCCGCACGGTCGAGACCATCCGCCAGAGCTGCTTGGCGCCGTCGCCGAACGCCCTCAGGACCGGCGTGCCGGTGGGCTCGGCGTCCGGCGTGAACAGGAACAGCGGGATCGCGCCGACCGCGAAGATCCCCGCCGCCATCAGGGCCACCACCCGCTCGTGTTCGTGGGTGGCGGTGCTCAACCCGAACAGCGGCGCCTTCGGCACCCAGCTCCAGTCGACCTTGCCCGGCAGGGCGAAGGCCCAGGCCGTGAAGCCCAGGGCGAAGACCGAGAAGGCGTTGCCCAGCGCCAGCGCCAGGCCCGAGGCCTTGTGCGCCCCGCCGAGCCCCGCCGCCCGCACCAGCAGCGAATTGTGCAACACCTCCGAATAGGAGAAGCCGATCCCGATCAGGGTGGTCAGCAGCATGGTGACCGTCACCGACAGGCCGCTGAGATCAGGCTTGGCCCACCAGAGCGCCGCCATCATCGGGACCATGGCGGCCACGATCATGCCCAGCCAGATCTTGCGCCGCCCGAGCTGGTCGATCGAGGCGCCCAGCAGCGGCGCGGTCGCCATGACCACCCAGCCCGAATACTGGCTCCACTGCGAGATCACCGCCTGGCCCTTCACCGGGTCGCCGACCATGGTCGCGGCGATGTAGGGGGCGAAGATGTAGATGGTGACCAGGATCACATAGGGATTGCGCGCGCCCTCGAAGAGGGACCAGGCCACCCCGCCGCGGTTCAGGGGCGCGTCGCCGCCGATCTCGCTGGCGATGGGCGGATCGACGACCGCGCCGGCGCCATGCGCCTCGACGGCCGGACTCGGATCGGACACGCGCACTCTCCCTGAAACGGCCGTTTGTTCGCTTCGGCTTTCAGGCAGGTTAGCGGCTGGGGCGCGGATGTAGAGTCCCTATTCCTATCGCCGCCGCGTGAGGTCCCGCGCGCCGGGGCTCGACTCCGCCGCGGCTCGGTCGGATGATCCCCGGACACCATAATTCATTAGGGAGAACGATCATGGGATTGCTGGACGGCAAGGTCGCCATCATTACGGGCGCGGGCGGCGGACTGGGCGAGGCCTACGCCAAGCTCTTCGCCAAGGAAGGGGCCTCGGTGGTCGTCAACGACCTCGGCGGCGCGCGCGACGGCTCGGGCGACGGCTCGAAGAGCGCGGCCCAGAAGGTGGTCGACGACATCGTGGCGGCGGGCGGCAAGGCCGTGGCCAACGGCGACGACGTCTCCACCATGGCGGGCGGCGAAAACATCCTGAAGACCGCGCTGGATAACTTCGGCCAGATCGACATCCTGGTCTGCAACGCCGGCATCCTGCGCGACAAGACCTTCGCCAACACCTCCGAGCAGGACTGGGACCTGGTGGTCAAGGTGCACCTGAAGGGCACCTATTGCTGCACCATGCCGGTCTGGAAGTGGCTGAAGGACAACGGCAAGCCGGGCACGATCATCATGACCAGCTCGACCAGCGGCCTCTATGGCAATTTCGGCCAGTCGAACTACGGCGCCGCCAAGGCCGGGATCTACGGCTTCATGCGCGTGCTCTCGATCGAGGGACGCAAGTACGGCATCCGCGTCATGGGCCTGGCCCCCGGCGCCTTCACCCGCATGACCTCCGACCTGCCCGGCCGCCAGGGCCGCGAGCCCGATCCGTTGAGCCTGCCCGAGAACGTCGCGCCGGGCGTGCTGTTCATGGCCTCGGACCTCGCCGCCGACCACACCGGCAAGGTGCTGGGCGTCTCCTCCCGCGGCGTGCGCGAGATCAAGATGCTGCAGACCGACGGCTTCCAGCCGGGCCGGCCCTACACCGCCCAGGAAGTGGCCGAGCACGCCAGCCAGGTCTTCTTCCCCGACGCCCAGGAGCGCACGGCGGCCAGCGCCTGACCGATCCGGGATCGGCGCCGTCGAGCGGCGGCGCCGATTTCCCCCGAGCCTCGCGTATCCTTTCGGGCCTCCCGTCCGTCCAGGGCCCAACTCAAGGGAGCGGGGCATGACCGACACCAGCGACACCTTCACCGTCCAGGCCGACGTCCGGGGCCCTTGGCGCCGGTTCGTCGACGACATCGCGCCCCTGAGGCCCGA
The DNA here is from genome assembly GCA_945952175.1 of uncultured Phenylobacterium sp. Lineage (GTDB taxonomy): Bacteria > Pseudomonadota > Alphaproteobacteria > Caulobacterales > Caulobacteraceae > Phenylobacterium. The sequence continues at coordinate 10,766 of CAMFHW010000006.1, forward strand.
CCTGTTCCGCTACTGCCGGGGCCTGACGGGCAATGTCTGGGACGCCGAGGACCTGTTGCAGGACGCCCTGCTCAGGACCTTCGGCGCGCTCGGCAAGAACGACGCCGAACTCGCCCATCCGCGCGCCTACCTCACCCGCGTCGCCACCCACCTCTGGTTCGACCGCCTGCGCCGCCTGAGGCTGGAACGCATCCAGGCCTCGCGCGCCGAGACCGATCCCACGGCTCCGGACGACCCGGCCCAGGTGGTCGCCGTCCGCGCCGCCGCGGCCGCCCTGTTCCAGGCCCTGCCGCCCCGCGAACGCGCCGCCGTCCTGCTGAAGGACGTCATGGATTTCTCGCTGGAGGAGACGGCCGCGTTGCTGCGCTCCACCGTCGGGGCGGTGAAGTCGGCCCTGCATCGCGGCCGCGCCACTCTGGCGGCGGCGCAGGCGGCGCCACGTCCCGCGGCGGCCACGCCCCGGGCGGTCGTGGATCGCTTCGTCGCCGCGCTCACCGCCCGCGACTTCGAGGCCATCCGCGCCCTGTGCCTGGCCGATGTGAGCGTCGACATGGTCGGCGGCGCCAGTTTCGAGACCTACGAGTCCGGCCAGGTCACCCTGCATTTCGCCCACTTCGTCATGCCCGGCCTGGGCGACGCGCCGCGCTGGCGGACCGAGGTCTACGAGGGCGAACCCATCGCGCTCGGCCTGCGCACCCTGAACGGCGTCGAGGGCGTCAACGAGATCTGGCGGCTGGAGGCCGAGGACGCGGGGGTCGAGCGCATCCGCCTCTACTGCTTCTGCCCCGACCTGCTCGCGGCCGTGGCGGCCGACCTCGGCCTGCCCGTCCTGCCTCGGCCCTATCGCAGCCCAAGCTTCGGCTAGGCGAACTGCGCCAACCGCGCGTCCAGCCGCTCGCGCACAGCCGGCCATTCCTCGGCCAGGATCGAGAAGATCACCGTGTCGCGGATGCGGCCGGTCCAGGTCACGCGGTCCTGGCGCAGGATCCCCTCCTGGATCGCGCCCAGCTTCAGCACCGCCGCGCGCGAGCGGGCGTTCAGCGCGTCGACCCGATAGACCACGCGCCGCGCGCCGCTGTCGAAGGCATGACCCATCATCAGCCGCTTGCAGGCCGGATTGACCGCCCCGCCCCGCTGGTCGGGGCGGTAATAGGTGCCGCCGATCTCCACCACGCCGTTGGCGTTGTCGATGCTGGAGAAGCAGGTCAGGCCCACGCAGACGCCGTCCGCCACCACCGCCTGGCCAATGGTGCGCCCGGCGGCGACATCGCCCATCAGCATCTTCCAGGTCGGCTCGAAATGCTCGCCCGCCCAGGAGAAGGGATAGAGCCTGGTCCAGATCTCGGGATCGGCCTCGCAGGCGGCGCGCAGCTCATCGCGCCGGTCCTCGCCCATCGGCTCCAGCCGCACGAACCGGTTTTCCAGGACCTTTGTCTCGATCTTCACGCCATACCCCACCTGTCGACGCCGCCGACTTAGGCCCCCGCCGTCCAGGGCGGAAGAGCCATTCCGGTTTCGTCGCGCGGACCTATCGGGCGTGGAAGAAGAGCTGACCCGCCTGGACCAGATAGGTGATCCCGATCACGGTCACGATCAGCCGGGTCCAGCGCTTGAAGTTCACGTCGCTCAGCCGATCGAGGATGACCCCGCCCACCGCCGTCCCTGCCATGGAGAGCGGGATGGCGAGCGCGAACAGCCACCAGGGCGGCAGACCCTTGCCCTGGCCAGCGATCAGCGGCGCCCCATAGACGAGGATCTTGGCCAGGTGGGCGAATACCTGGGTGGCGGCCTTGGTCGCGACGATCACGTGGCGGGTCAGCGCCGTGCGCACGAAGAAGATGTCGAGCAGGGGCCCGGCGACCCCTGCCGTCAGGTTCACCCCGGTGACCATCAGGCCCGACAGCAGGGCCTGGCCCGGCCGCGCGGCGTCGAGCCTGATCCAGCTCTGCGGCAGCCAGAGCAGGCCTGGCAGCAGGCCCATGAACAGGTAGAGGAACGGCTTCGACGGGGTGATCGCGATCAGCGACACCACGATCCCGGCGGTCAGCGAGCCGGCGGCATAGATGCCGACGATCTTCCAGTCGACGTACTTGCGGTGCAGCACCGCCCGCCAGCCATTGGCCACCAGCTGCAGGATGCCATGGGTCACGAACGCCGCCGAGACGGGCAGGACGAGGGCCAGGCCGCCCATCAGGACCAGGCCGCCGGCCATGCCGAACACCCCCGAAAGGGTGGCGGTGATGAAGGACAGGACGACCAGGAAGCCGGCGACGATCGCGCTCACTGGACGGCGTCTCCGCGCCGCAGCCGTGCGCGGCCCCGCGCCGTGGCCCGCACCTGGCGGCCGGCGATCTCGACCAGGCCGGCGGAAACGCAGTCCTCCCAGATGGATTCCCGCGGACAGTGGGTGCCCCAGGCCTCCATGGTCTCGCGATAGGTCCTGGGCTTAGCCTCCAGCCAGTCGATCAGCTGGAGCTCCAAGGCGTCCGTGTATGGCGATGCGGTCATGGCCGCTCCCCCGTGGATGATGCTGGCTCCGTGATGGACCCGGAGCGCAACCACGTCCAATATATAGCAAAGTCGATTTCGATACCCTGAGAGTATGGATGACCGAGCTGCGCCAGCTCCGCTATCTCGTCACCGTGGCCGAGGAGGGCAACCTCACCCGCGCGGCCGAGCGGCTGGGCATCCAGCAGCCGCCGCTCACCCGCCAGATCCGCCTGCTCGAGGAGGACTGGGGCGTGCCGCTGTTCGAGCGCCATCCGCGCGGCATGCGCCCCACCGAGGCCGGCCGCGTGGCCATCGAAGCCGCCCGCGACGTGCTCGAACGCGCCGGCCGGCTCGGCCAGACCGCGCGGCGCGCCGCCCGCGGCGAGCAGGGCCGCCTCGCCATCGGCTACACCAGCTCCGGCGCCTTCAACCCTTTCGTCAGCCAGCAGATCCGGGCCTTCCGCGAGGCCCGGCCCGGCGTCTTGCTGGCGCTGGCCGAGGACGGCACCCCGGAGCTGGCCCAGGCCCTGCGCGACGAACGCCTCGACGCCGCCTTCGTCCGCTCCACCTCCTCCGACACCTCGGGCCTCCTGCTGGAGCCCCTGTTCGAAGAGCCGATGGTCGCGGCCCTGCCGCCGGGACACCCCCTCGCCGGCTGGCCGATCGCCCTCTCGGCCTTGGCCGGCGAGACCTTCGATTTCTACCGCCGCCCGACCGGGCCCGGCCTGTACGACGCGATCCTGTCGGCCTGCTACGCGGCGGGGTTCAGCCCGATCGTCGCCCAGGAGGCGCCGCGCATGTCCTCGACCCTCGGCCTCGTCGCGGCCGGCCTCGGCGTCTCCATCGTACCGGCCTCGATGCAGCGGATGAACGTCGAGGGCGTGGCTTTCGCGGGCCTTGAGGACGCAGCCGGCCTCACCGCGCCCATGCTGCTGGCGACCCGCAGGCGCGAGCCCTCCGGCCTCGTAGCCAGTTTCAGGAGCCAGGTGCGGACCGCGGCGCTCAGCCTTGGGCGTGCAGGATGATCCGCGCGGCCTGGACCAGGTTCAGCGCCCCCACCCCGGTGATCAGCCAGCGGCGGATATCGCGGAAATTGGCGTCGCTCATCCGGTCCAGCACCAGCGAGCCCAGCAGCGCGCCCACCATCGACAGCGGCAGGGCGGCGAGCGGCAACCAGGCCGGCGGCCCGCCGGGCGTCGCCGCCAACGACATCAAGGGCGCGCCGTAGAACACCACCTTGGCCAGATGGCCGAACACCTGCACCGCCGCCTTGGTCGAGATCACCTCGTGGCGCGTCATGTCGGTGCGGATGAAGAACAGGTCGTTGAAGGCGCCGTTCACCCCGGCCGTCAGGCTGAGCGTGGTCGAGGCGATCCCGGCGACCAGGGCGTGGGGCGGACGGTTGGCGTCCAGCCGGATCCAGCGCTCGGGCAACCAGACGATGATCGGCATCAGGCCGAGCGCCAGGAAGATGAACAGCCGCGAGGGTGAAAAGGCGATCAGGGTGAAGGCCGCCATGGTGGCCAGAGCGCCCAGCGCATAGACGCCCACCACGCGCCAGCGCACGTGCTTGCGGTGGATCGCGATCCGCCAGCCGTTGGAGCCGAGCTGCACCAGACCGTGCAGGGCGATCGCGGGAGCGGCCGGCATCACCAGGGCGAGCGCGCTCATGAGAATGACGCCACCGGCCATGCCGATGGCGCCAGACAATGCCGAGGTGATCAGGACCGCGGCCAGCACATAGGCCGCGGTCCCTAATCCCATCAGGGCCTAGTGCCGGAACACCGCCGCGGTCGACGCGTCCTCGGGCATCTCGCGGTACTGGCGCAGCTCGTTGCGGCCCACCACCATGTGGTGAACCTCGTCCGGGCCGTCCGCGATCCGCAGGGTGCGGGTGTTGGCGTACATGCGGGCCAGCGGGGTGTGCTGCGACACGCCGAGCGCGCCGTGCATCTGGATCGCCTGGTCGATGATCTCGCAGACCCGGACCGGGATCATGGCCTTGACCATGTGGATCCAGACACGGGCTTCCTGGTTGCCCAGGACGTCCATCGCCTTGGCGGCCTTGAGCACCATCAGGCGCATGGCCTCGATGTCGATGCGGGCGCGGGAGATGATCTCCAGGTTGCCGCCCAGATGCACCAGTTGCTTGCCGAAGGCCGTACGGCTGAGGCCGCGGGTGACCATCAGGTCGAGCGCCTTCTCAGCCGAGCCGATGGCGCGCATGCAGTGGTGGATCCGGCCCGGGCCGAGGCGCAGCTGGCTGATCTCGAAGCCGCGGCCTTCACCCAGCAGCATGTTGCTGGCCGGCACGCGGACGTTGTCGAACACCACGTGCATGTGGCCGTGCGGCGCGTCGGGGTCGCCGAACACGTGCTGCGGGCCGATGACCTTGAAGCCGGGCGCGTCGGTGGGCACCAGGATCTGCGACTGGCGCAGGTTGGGCGGGCCGTCCGGGCTGGTCTGGACCATGGTGATCATGACCTTGCAGCGCGGGTCGCCGGCGCCGGAGATGTAGTGCTTCTCGCCGTTGATCACGTACTCGTCGCCCACCAGGGTGGCGCGGGTGTTGACGTTCTTGGCGTCCGACGAGGCGGAGTGCAGCTCGGTCATGGCGAAGGCCGAGCGGATCTCGCCGCGCAGCAGCGGCTCCAGCCACTTTTTCTTCTGCTCGGGCGTGCCGACCCGTTCCAGCACTTCCATGTTGCCGGTGTCGGGCGCGGCGCAGTTCATCGTTTCCGACGCCATGCGGTTCTTGCCCAGCTCGACGGCGATATAGGCGTAGTCGAGGTTCGACAGGCCCTCGCCGGTCTCGGCGTTCGGCAGGAAGAAGTTCCAGAGACCCTGGGCCTTGGCCTGATCCTTCGCCTTTTCCAGCACTTCGAGCTGGCCGGGGGCGTAGGACCAGATGTTCGGGTTGCCCTCGCCGAGGCGATGGAACTCTTCGGACATCGGGTTCACCACCTCGGCGATGAACGTCTTCACGTGGTTCAGCAGCGGCAGCGCCTTGGCCGACATCCGCAGGTCGTTGAGCTCGTCCTGGGGGTTCAGGTTGAAGCTGGACTGCGCCCGGTCTTGGGCCTTGTTCATCGTCTCGCTCATCGCGTCTCTCCCAGTCGTTGTTGGCCGATACTCTGGACGCTAGTTTTGGCGCATTCCGCCACGGAAATCAAACAAGCGTTTGAAAGTTTTTCCGGCGCACGCGAAACGCCCCGCATCCGGGGCCGGATGCGGGGCGCAGGGGCTGCGTTCGGGGAGGCGGCGCAGCCGCCGGAACCTCAGCTCAGGATCGCGTTCGGAGAGCCGACCACGACGAAGGCCAGGGCCGTCGCCAGCGCCAACAGTTCGGGGAGGAGTTTCATCAGCGTGGACATGGGCGGACAGATAGGGGCTCGACGGCCCCGCTCCAGAGGGGGTGGCTCCGACATTTTCTGGAAGACGGTCGAGGCCGGCTGATGCCGACAGGCTGGCCAAAGGCCCGAGCGACATGCGCCGCCATTTCCCCGCACGTCATCGCCGGCCCTGTGCCGGCGACCCATACGCGTCCGGGGTTCAGGCAGCTCCCCAATCGCGCAGATCATAGGTGGCGGGGACAAGCCCGGCCATGACGACGAGATATGTGATTTCTGCTGGCCAGCCAGGCGCTCAGCTCAACGCCCGAATTCGGGATCGGCCCGCAGCTGCGCCAGCACCCGGGCCTCCGGCGCGCGGCTGGCGAACATCTGGCGCACGGTCATGTGCTTGACGTCGAGGTCGTAGGCCACGGCCAGGTGATAGCGGCGGTAGAGGCCGCTCGCCTTGGGGTCCATCGACCGGTCCCCGGCCCTCAGGGCCGCCAGATTGGCCGCCACGTCGAACTGGCCCGCCTTGCCCACATAGTCGGCATAGCCCTCCCGCATCCAGGTCGGATAGCGCAGGCTCATCAACCGGCCGAGCGCCCGGCCCTCCAGGGCGTGGGTCGCCTCATGGGCGATGAAGTAGCTGAGCGGCCGGTCGCTCATCGGCGCGCGGCCGGGATGGGCCGGGATCAGCCGGTTGGTCGAGAGGTCCGCCTCGCGCAGATAGATGTTGCGGGTCAGGTAGACGTCGGTCACGCCGCCCATGCCGCCCTGGAAGCGGCCGGAATAGAGGGCGAGCTTCCAGTTGTCGTTGCAGACGAACACCCGGAACCGCTGGCGCCCGTCGTCCAGGGCCGAGCGCGCGATCCGCCGCTGGGCGTCGTCCAGGACCCTCGCCGCCCCGGCCTCGTCGATCGGCCGGTCCGACCACAGGTCGAAGCGCCGGTGGGTGTAGTGTTGGGCGAACAACGGATAGGGCGCGCCATAGACCGCCAGCGCCAGGACCGCCAAGGCCACCAGGCCGATCGCCAGGTTTCGAAGCCATCTCATCGCCCGAGGCTGACGGGAGGCGTGCGGCGCGCCAAGGCCATTCGCGAAACCCCGGGCGGCAAACCTGTCCGGACGCTTCCGCCCGCGGCCCAAGCTCCGTTATAAAGCCCGCCTACATAACGTGGCGAACGAGGGTGGCGATGGGTTTCGATCTCAAGACGGCGGGCGGCTGGCTGCGGACGGCGGCGCTCGCGGCCTGCGCGACCGCGTTGGCGGGCGGCCAGGCCCTGGCGGCCGAGGTCTCGGTGGCCGTGGCCGCCAACTTCACCGAGCGGGACAAGCAGATCGCAGACGGCTTCAAGGCCAAGAGCGGGAAGACAGCCAATGTCAGCTTCGGCTCGTCAGGAACGTCATACACCCAGATCGCCCACGGGGCGCCCTACGAGGTCTTCCTCTCCGCCGACGCCGAGCGCCCGATCAAGGCCGAGCAGGACGGCCTGGCCGTGCCCAAGACCCGCTTCACCTACGCGCTCGGTCGGCTGGTGCTCTATTCGAAGACCCCGGGCCTCGTCGATCCCAAGGGCGCCGTTCTCGCCAAAGGGTCGTTCAACAAGCTCTCGATCGCCGATCCCGCCGCCGCGCCCTACGGCGTCGCCGCGGTCGAGACCCTGAAGAAGCTCGGCCTGTCCGACCAGCTGAAGCCCAAGATCGTCATGGGCACGTCGATCACCCAGGCCTACCAGTTCGTCCAGACCGGCGCCGCCGAGGTGGGCTTCGTCGCCCTGTCCCAGGTCATCGACGACAAGGCGGGCTCCCAGTGGCTGGTGCCCAAGGCCGACCACACCCCCATCACCCAGCAGGCGGTCGAGCTGAAGACCGGCGAGAAAAATGCCGCGGCCAAGGCGTTTCTGGACTATCTGAAGTCCCCGGCCGCCAAGGCCGTGATCAAGCGCTACGGCTACGAGGTTCCGTAAGACCCCTTGCTGGACGTCATCTGGACCACCGTCCGGCTCGCCGCCGTCACCACGATCCTGCTGCTGGTGCTCGCCACGCCGCTGGCCTGGTGGCTGGCCCGGCGTCGGACCTGGTGGAAGGAGATCGTCGCGGCGGTCGCCTCCCTGCCGATCGTCCTGCCGCCGACGGTGCTGGGCTTCTACCTGTTGCTGCTGCTGGCGCCGCAAAGCCCGCTGATGGCGCTGCTGCATCCGTTCGGTGTCCGCACCCTGGCCTTCACCTTCGAGGGCCTGGTGATCGGCTCGATGGTCTATTCCCTGCCCTTCGCCGTGCAGCCGATCCGCGCCGCCTTCGAGGCCATGGGCGAGCGGCCGATGGAGGTCGCCGCCACCCTGCGCGCCACACCCTTGGACGCCTTCGTCAGCATCGCCCTGCCGATGGCCAGGCGCGGCTTCCTGGGCGCCGCCATCCTGGTCTTCGCCCATACGGTCGGCGAGTTCGGGGTGGTGCTGATGATCGGCGGGTCGGTGCCCGGCAAGACCGAGGTGGTCTCGACCCGCATCTACCAGCTGGTCGAGAGCCTGCAGTTCGGCGAGGCGCACAAGCTCGCCGCCGGCCTGATCGCCTTCGCCTTCGCCGTCATGCTGGCCATGATGCTGATCGAGCGGACGGGGAGTCGGCGGACATGAGCGGCGTCGCCGTCCGCCTCAAGGGCCGCGTGGGCCCGGTCGCCCTGAACGTCGCCTTCGAGGCGCCGGCGGTCGGGATCACCGCGCTCACCGGCCCCTCGGGCTCCGGCAAGACCAGCCTGGTCCGCGCCATCGCCGGCCTCCTGCGCCTGGAGGGCGAGGTCCGGGTCGGCGGCGCGGTCTGGCAGGACGGCCGCACCTTCGTCCCCACCCACCGGCGCGCGCTCGGCTACGTCTTCCAGGAAGCCAGCCTGCTGCCCCACCTGTCGGTGCGCGAGAATCTCATCTACGGCGCCCGCCGCTCGGGGGGCGTCGATCCGGCCACCCTGGACGAGACCGTCGCCCTGCTGCGCCTGGAACCCTTGCTGGCCCGGGGCGTCGGCGCCCTGTCCGGTGGCGAGCGCCAGCGCGTCGCGCTCGGCCGCGCCCTGCTCGCCCGGCCGCGCCTGCTCCTGATGGACGAGCCGCTCTCCAGCCTCGACGCCGCCGCCAAGGCCGAGATCCTGCCCTATCTGGAAAGCCTGCACCGCAGCCTGGCCCTGCCGGTCATCTATGTCAGCCACGCCCGCGACGAGATCGATCGCCTGGCCGACCGGGTGCTGATGCTGCGCGACGGCCATGTCGAGCCCGCCGGCCGGCCCGACGCGGAGGCGCGTCTGGCGACCCTCGGGGGGCCCGAACGCGACCGCCTGGCCCTGGCCGCCTTGCGCGCCGGCCTCGACCCCGACGCCTGAGCCCTATTCGGGCGCGTGACAGACCGCCTCGATATTGTGCCCGTCCGGATCCAGCACGAAGGCGCCGTAATAGGTCGGATGATAGTGCGCGCGGATGCCCGGCGGGCCGTTGTCGCGCCCGCCATGGGCCATGGCCGCGGCGTAGAAGGCGTCGACGCCGGCGCGGTCGTGGGCGGTCAGCGCCACATGCACGCGGCCCGTCGCCGGCCCGCCGGTCCCGATCCAGAAGTAAGGCCGCCCGCCCGACCCGTAGCCGATATAGGGGTCGCCGCCGGTCTGCTCGGCGGTGACCTCCATGACGATCCCGATTCCGAGCGGCTCCAGGGCGGCGTCGAAGAAGCGCCGCGCCCGGTCGAAGTCGGTGACGGTCAGTCCGATGTGGTCGAGCATGCCAGGTCCTTTTCTCGCGAATTCGACCGCAAGCTAGGCCGGCCCGATCCAGGATCTGTCAGCAGCCCTATTTGACGGGCAGCTTGTCCGCGCCCTCGCAGGCCTTGCTGAGCAGGACCGCGTCGTCGCCATCGACCTTCTTGGGCGTGGTCCCGCGCCAGGCGGCCGGCACGTCCAGGGCCTTCTTCGGCGAATAGCCGGCGATCAGGATCTCGTTGCCCGCCTTGCAGTCCAGGGCGACCAGCGAGCCCACGCCGTCCGCGGCGCCCGGCGCCGAGGGGCCCATGCGCGGCGTCGCGCCAACCTTGCCCACCGCCGTCAGCACGACGACGCGCTTCGACTGGGCGTCACGATAGGAATAGTCGGAATCGTAGGACCACTGGATGTTCCGGGCCGGGTCGACGGTGGAATAACCCACCCAGTTCTCGGCATGGGCGACGGCGGCGCTGGCCAGGACGGACAGGGCGGCGAGCGCGAAGACGCGGCGCATTATCGATATCCTTGAAATCGTTTAATCCCTCGGCGCGGACCCTAGAACGCCCCGCGCGCCGGTCAAACGACAATTGCGTCGCGGCGATTTGAATCCGGCCGCGCTTGACTCGCCCGAGGGCCTTCCCTACCTCCCCGGCGGCGTTAGCACTCAAGGGCCCCATGTGCTAACAATGGGGCCTGGCTGCTGAGCCGCAGCATTATCCAACCGTCCTGAACGGAGAGAACAAGACAATGGCGTTTCGTCCCCTGGGAGACCGCGTCCTCGTGAAGCGCGTCGAGGAAGAAGAAAAGACCAAGGGCGGGATCATCATCCCCGACACCGCCAAGGAGAAGCCGCAGGAAGGCGAAGTCGTCGCCGTGGGCCCCGGCGCCCGTGACGACGCCGGCAAGGTCCAGCCCCTCGACGTCAAGAAGGGCGACCGCATCCTGTTCGGCAAGTGGTCCGGCACCGAAGTGAAGATCGACGGTCAGGACCTCCTGATCATGAAGGAAAGCGACGTCCTGGGCGTCGTCGAATAATCGACCGCCCGACCGGCTTTCCTCCCACCAACCCCATCTGAAAGAGCAGAAAAATGGCCGCCAAAGACGTCTATTTCTCTTCCGACGCGCGCGACAAGATGCTGCGCGGCGTCAACACCCTCGCCAACGCGGTGAAGGTCACCCTGGGCCCCAAGGGCCGCAACGTGGTCATCGAAAAGTCCTTCGGCGCCCCGCGCTCGACCAAGGACGGCGTCTCGGTCGCCAAGGAAATCGAACTGGCTGACAAGTTCGAGAACCTCGGCGCCCAGCTGATCCGCGAAGTCGCCTCCAAGACCAACGACAAGGCCGGCGACGGCACCACCACCGCCACCGTCCTGGCGCAGGCCATCGTCGTGGAAGGCCTGAAGTCGGTCGCGGCCGGCATGAACCCGATGGACCTGAAGCGCGGCGTCGACAAGGCGGTCGCCAAGGTCATCGAAGAGATCAAGGCCAACGCCAAGAAGGTCTCGGCCAACAGCGAGATCGCCCAGGTCGGCACCATCTCCGCCAACGGCGACACCGAAGTCGGTGAGATGATCGCCAAGGCCATGGAAAAGGTCGGCAACGAAGGCGTCATCACCGTCGAGGAAGCCAAGACCGCCGAGACCGAACTCGACGT
>CAMFHW010000007.1 GCA_945952175.1 uncultured Phenylobacterium sp.
GGCCTGGACCTGGGCCTGGGACTCGCGGGTGTAGAGCACGGTGTCGTAGTTGATGCGGTCGGTCGCGCCGAGCTTGGTGCGGTCGATGGCCTTGAGGCGGCGGATCTGGTCGGCGTTCAGCGCCTTGGCCGCCGCCCTGCCCTTGTCGCTCTCGTCGCTGAGCCGGCCGCGCAGGTCGGCGTTGGCGCCCTTGTCGAGCCCGAGCTGGGTGGCGCTCTCCGGACGCTGCCGCAGCCCCTCCAGGAACAGCTGGTCGAACAGCCGATCGAGCTCCGAGCCTTCGGCGGCCAGGGCCGGCAGGGCCGAGGCGCCGGCGGCCGCGGCGGTGGTCACGAGCAGTTGGCGGCGGTTGAGCATCGGCGTCGAGATCCAGGCTTGGGTATGGGGGACAGCCTAGGTCGGACGCGGATGTTTCGGCAGTGTTGCTGGCGGCGCGGCCTGGCATCGATGGCGCCGCCCTTGCTCCCGGGACGGTCAGAACACTTTTTCGTCCCAATTTGACCGCGCCAGCCGCTGGCCGGACAGCCAGGAACAACGCCATGAAGACGCTTCTGACCGCCGCCGCGCTCATCGCCCTCACCGCCGCCGCCAGCTCGGCCAACGCCGCCGTGACGATCACCAACACGCCCGGTGACACGACCCCGCTGGGCTACACGCTGGTCGCGACCTTCGATGCGCCCCTGGCCGCCGGCTATTCCATGCCCGGCGCGGACATCCGCTCGACCAGCTCGGGCGACGCCGCCCGGCCGCCCGGCGATGCGACCAAGTTCCTGGCCGTGACCGGCGGTCATTCGGTGACCCTGAGCAGCCTGCTCGGCTTCACCGCCTTCAGCTTCTACATGGGCTCGCCCGACAGCTATAACTGGCTGCAGATCGACGGTGGCCCGAAGATCTACGGCACCGCCCTCTATGGCACGCCGTCGCACGCGGCCGACGGCGACCAGAGCGTCGGCTTCACCGTGAACTACAATCTCGGCGGCGCCACCGCCCACAGCATCACCTTCGGCTCGGACTCGAACTCGTTCGAGCTCGACAACATCGCCACCAAGGGCGCCGTGCCGGAGCCGGCCTCCTGGGCGATGATGATCGCGGGCTTTGGCCTGGCCGGCGCGACCCTGCGCCAGCGTCGCCGCGCCTTCGCCTGAGGCGAACCCGAGCCTGACATGGAAGAGCCGACGAGGTCGCCCTCGCCGGCTCTTTTTTCGTTCGCGGGCCGGGCTTCCTAGAAGTCCTTGCGCAGGGTCAGACCCCAGTAGCGGTCGTTGTCGCGCGGCACGAAGCGCACCACCCCGGCCACCGAGCCGTAGGCGACGTAGGGCGAGTAGTGCTCGTTCATGATGTTCTTGATCACGCCACGGATGGTCCAGCCGTTCTCGACCCCGATCAGGGCGATGCCGGCGTTCCAGATGCCATAGGCGCCCTGGACCGTGTCGGGGGTTTCCGACAGCGAATACTGGGTCTTGGACTTCCAGCTGTAGTCGGTGGAGACCGCGATATCCCAGGCGTCGGTCCAATGGGCCGTGTACTCCGCCTCGTAGTGGGTCTTCCACTTCGGCGCGAAGGGCAGCGGCTGGCCATTGATGTTGCAGCTCACCGGCGAGCCGGCCGGGCACAGGAAGTTGTCGACCTTGGCGTCGGTGCGCGCGAACGACGCGCCGAGCTTCAGGCCGTTGATCGGACGGGCGGTGAAGTCGCCCTCGACGCCCTTGGTGGAAACGGCGCCGGCGTTGATCAGGCGGGTGACAAAGGCCGGCGGCGTGCCGGCGACGTCGGTGAAGTTGGCCTGGTAGTTCTCGTACTTGGTGTCGAAGATCGACAGCGCGCCCTGCAGCTTGCCCTCGAACAGGCTGCCCTTGACGCCGGCCTCGTAGGAGGTCGAGGTCTCCGGCTTCAGCGCGATCTCGTCGATCGCCTGCATGTTGAAGAAGGCGTTATAGGCCGGGCCCTTATAGCCGCGCGAGACGGTGGCGTAGAACATCTGGTGGTCGGTGATGTCGTACTGGACGCCGACCCGGCCGCTCCAGCCGTCCTTCTCCAGCGAACCGGCGCTCTGGTGGAACGGGCGGATGCCGGTGAGCGCGACCGCCGTGGTGGCCGTGCGCACATGGTAGTAGCTGAGCTCGTCGCGGATGGCGCGGGCGCCCAGGATGCCGCGGAAGCGGTCGGTGAAGTTGAAGTTGCCCTCGCCGTAGACCGCGTAGTTCTTCGCGTCGATGCCGTAGTGGGCGATGCCGCTGTCGTGCAGGGTCGTGGCGCCGACCAGGCGGTAGGGGTCGGGCTGGTGGACGTCCTTGGTCTGGGGCGGGATGTGGTAGAGGGCGGGGGCGAGGTCGAGGGGCTGGCCCTTCGGCGAGGTGGCGCGGAATTCCTGGGTGCGCTGGAGCGAATCCACCACGCCGTCGTCGCGGACATCCGGGAAGGACGCGGTCAGCACCGGCAGGTTGTCGAAGTCCGGAACCTGGTGGTTCTTCCAGAACCTGTAGCCGGAGATCGAGGTCAGGACATAGTCGCCGAGATTGTAGTCGAACTGCAGGACGGCGCCGCCGTTGCGATCCTTCACGGTCGAGCCGATCGAGGCGACCGCGGACTTGTTGTCCGCGCTGGCGGTGATGCCGTAGCCAGCCAGCAGCGCGACCAGGGCCGGGTTGCTGGTCACCGCATTGGTCGGATAGGCGACGCGGTCGGTGGCCGCGAAGACCCCGTTGGGCGCATCTTCCTTGCCGCCCACATAGTCGACGCCGAAGGTGACCTTCAGCTTGTCGTTGGGCGTGCCGACCAGCTTCACCCGGACGCCGGAATGGGCGTAGCCGTTGATGTCGCCGCCGTGGATGATGTCCTTGACGTTGCCGTCATAGTGCGCGCCGACGGCGCTGATCAGGCCGTTGAGCTTGCCCTCGACCAGGGGCCCGGAGACCGCCGCCTTGAAGCGGTACTCGCCACCCTCGTAGTACGAGGCGTCGCCGTAGCCGTGGAGAGTGTCCGTCGGGTCCTTGGACACGATGTTGATCACGCCGGCCGAGGCGTTCTTGCCGAACAGGGTGCCCTGGGGCCCGCGCAGCACTTCGATGCGCTGGATGTCCACCAGGTCGAGGGTGGACTGACCAGGGCGGCTCAGCACCACGCCGTCGAGGACCGTGGAGACCGAGGGCTCGACGCCCGGCGAGGTGGTGATCGTGCCGACCCCGCGGACGAACACGGTGCGGTCCTTGTTTGAGGCGCCGGTGCGGAAGTCGACCGTCGGCACCGCCTGCGACAGGCTCTCGAGATTGTTGAGGTTCTTGGCCGCCATCTGGTCGCCGCCGATGACGCTGAGCGCGATCGGCACGGTGTTGACGGTCTCCTCGCGGAAGCGGGCGGTGACGGTGACCTCGTCGACCGTCGTCGCTTCCGTCTCCGCCGCGAGGGCGGATCCGGCGCCGGCGAGCACGGCGGCGGAGGCCAGCAGCGCGCTCAGGCGGGTCCGGCTGCGGGTCGCGGTCGGGCCATGTTGATTCAGCATTGTTATCCCCTTCGAACTCGGCTGTTCCGCCGATCGGGAGGGCGGTTATTCCCATTCGATCGGTAGGAATAGGGAGTATTTCTTTCGGCCTATGGCCTTTTTCTGATTGGGCCCGGCGTGCTGACGCCGCGTTCCCCCCTGATGAGACGACCTCGGCGGCGCAAGCCGCTGAGTCCTGACCATCTAGCCCTGAGTGGTCCGATCTCGCAATATCTTTGCTTTACGCCGTCTCGTCGACATCGTCCGGCGCGGCGACCAGGCGCGGCACCCACAGGTGCAGCCACAGGAGCCCCAGGAGATAGGAGACCGAGGCGATGGCGAGCAGCGGGCCGTAGCCCAGGCCGGCGGTGAGGATCTCGCCGGCCAGCAGGACGATGCCCATGCCGGCCAAGTTGCCGCACAGGGCGCCGAAGCCTGTGACCGAGCCGACGCGGGCCTTTGGGATGATGTCGGCGATGGTCGAGAAGATGCTGACCGAGAATCCCTGGTGCCCGGCCAGCGTCACGCCCAGCACAGCCGCGGCCAGCCATAGATTGTGGGCGTAGAGCGCCAGCGGGACGATGGTGACCAGCAGGGCCGAGCCCAGCATGACCAACTTGCGCACGGTGTTGATGCCGAGGCCGCGGGCCAGCAGGCGCGCGGCGATCCAGCCGGCCGCGATCGAGCCGACCGCCGAGCCGACATAGGCCACCGCCAGCGGCGGGCCGAGCCCGGAGACCGGGATCTTGTAGACCCGGTGGAAGAAGTCCGGCGCCCAGAACAGCAGCAGCCACCAGACCTGGTCGGACAACACCTTGGCGCCGGCTATGCCCCACGTGCGGCGGTCGAGGAGCAGGACGCCGAGGCCTTCGAGCGTGCTGCGCTTGGGGCCGGCCTCGACATGCCGCGCGAAGGTCAGGCCTCGCGTGACGACGAGCCAGAGGACCACCCAGACGAAGCCGAGCGCGCCGACCAGGATGAAGGAGCCCCGCCAGCCCACGGCCACGGCCAGCAGCGGCAGGACCAGCGGCGTGACGATCGCTCCGATCGAGGAGGCGCCGTTGGAGATCCCGAAGGCCAGGGAGCGCATGCGCGCCGAGAACACGCTGGCCAGCGTCTTGACGAAGGACGGGGTGCCCATGGACTCGGTCGCGCCCAGGGCCGCGCGGGCGGCGGCGAACTGGCCCATGGTCATCGCCCAGCCGTGGGCCATGGCGGCCAGGCTCCAGGCGGCGACGCCGGCGGGGGTGGCCCACTTCACGCCCAGGCGGTCGACGATCCAGCCGGTGAACAGATAGGCTGCGGCGGCCGAGAGCTGGAAGAGCGAGCCCAGCCTTCCGTAGTCGGCGTCGGTCCAGTGCAGCTCCTGCTCGATCAGCGGCTTCAACACCGCGATCACCTGGCGGTCGACCAGGTTGAGGATGCCGGCCAGGATGACGAGGCCGAGCAGCCACCACTTGCGCCGCTCGACGGCGTCGACAGTGGCGGCGGACGCCTGCGGCGCGCTGTCCTGGACCATGGCTTCCCCCGATATCGCCCCTGGAACCCTAGCCCGGACCCTAGGGGCGCCCGCGCGGCTTTCCGCCGCAGTTTTTCTCAGATCGTCCGGAGACGAACCGCTAGAGGCCGATCTCGGCCATGGTGACGACGCGCTTCTCGCGGGCGCTGAGCTCGGCGGCGGCGCCCATGGCCACGGCGCGCAGGCCGTCGTCGGCGGTGACCTGCACCGGCCCCCTGCCCCGCACCGCGTCGATGAAGGCGGCGATCTGGTAGTAGGTCGAGCCGTGGTGGGTGCCGGCCTCCAGGATGGTCGGGTCGACCGCCACGTGGGTGCGGACCGGCTGCTTGGGCGCGCGCAGCGGGACGCGCGGCGAATGGACGAGATCGCCGGAGGGGATGAAGGCCTCGAGCTTGGCCTTGTCGCCAACCGCGGTCAGGGCCTCCTGCTCCTCGGAGCCCTCGGCGAACATCGACAGGTCGAGCATGGCGCGCACGCCGTTGTCGAAGTCCACGACCGTGAAGCTGTTGTCGATGATGTCGGGCTTCTCGCCGCCGTAGCGTTCGTCCTGGTGGTTCACGTCCATGGCGCCCGAGCAGAAGACGCGGACCGGCTCGGCGCCGACGATCAGGCGCATGAGGTCGAAGAAGTGGCAGCACTTCTCGACCATGGTCCCACCGGTGTTGCGGGAGAACCGGTTCCAGTCGCCGACCTTTTCCAGGAACGGGAAGCGATGCTCGCGGATCGAAAGCTGCACGAGGCGGCCCACGTCGCCGTCCTTGATGCGCTGGATGAAGGCCTGGGCCGGCGGCATGAAGCGGTACTCCATGCCGGTCCAGAACACCGACTTGTGGGAGGTCGCCTGCTCGGCCGCCCATTTGGCGTCGGGTACGGTGGTGCAGAGCGGCTTTTCGCAGAGGATATGGACGCCGGCGGCGAACAGGGGCTCCAGCACCTTGCGATGGGTGTAGTTTGGTGAGACCACTAGCACCGCATCTGGTCTGGCCACTGAGAGCATCTCTCCGAGGCTCTCGAAGGTCGGGACATCGTGGCCGAGCTGGCGGACGCCCTTCTCGCGGCTGTCGGCCACCGGGTCGTGAAGCGCCACGATTTCGGCCTCCGGATGGAGTTTCAGGTTGCGAATGTGCTCGCGACCCATCATTCCAACCCCTGTGAGGGCGAACCGCAGCTTGTCCATGTTCCCGATTCCCGATTCCGCAGATGGAGCGCCAATATGGCCCTGACCGACCCCGGCGTCTCGCATAGTCGCCGTACGCTCGGCAAGAGTGGTCTGACCACCTCGCCGATCGCGTGGGGTATGTGGCGGTTCCGAGGCCAGGATGTAAAGGCCGCCCGAACCCTCGTGGAGACGGCGCTGGAGACCGGCATCGACCTGCTCGACACCGCCGACATCTACGGACCGGACAATGGCGAGCCGTTCGGCGCGGCCGAGGCGCTGCTGGGCAAGGTGCTGGCCGAGGCCCCGTCCCTGCGTCGCCGCTTCGTGCTGGCGACCAAGGGCGGCATTGAGATGGGCACGCCCTACAATTCGAGCCCGGCCTATATCGCCTCGGCCGTCGACGCCTCGCTGAAGCGGATGGGCGTCGAGAAGATCGACCTGTGGCAGATCCACCGGCCGGACCACCTGGCCCATCCGGCGCGGATCGCCGAGGCCTTCGTGGCCCTGCGGGCGGCCGGCAAGGTCGTGGAGTTCGGGGTCTCGAACCACACGCCCGCCCAGACGGCGGCGCTGCAGGCCTATCTCCCCTTCCCGCTCGTCTCGACCCAGCCGGAGTTCTCGCCGCTCTGCATCGAGCCCCTGTACGACGGGGTGCTGGACCAGGCGCTGCAAATGGATCTGGTCACGCTCGCCTGGTCGCCCCTGGGCGGTGGACGCCTGCTCGCGCCGAAGGACGACCGGACCCGCGCCGTGGCCGAGGCGCTGGGCAAGGTCGCCGAGCGGGCCGGCGTGTCACTGAGCGCCGCGGCCTATGGCTGGATCCTGGCCCATCCGGCCAAGCCGATCCCGATCGTCGGCTCGCAGACGCCGGAGCGCATCCGCGAGGCCGCCCAGGCGCTGACCTTCGAATTCACCCGTGCCGAATGGTACGCCGTCCTGACCGCCGCCCGTGGAGTTCCCCTGCCATGACCCCCTGCGAAGTCTCCTGGTTCAGCGCGCTCTGCGACGACGACTACGAGTTCCTGGGCAAGCCCGATCCCAACCTAGCCTCGAGCTGGGAGCATTGCCGCAACATCGCGCTGACGGCCGAGGCCGGCGGGTTCGACAACCTGCTGCTGCCGTCGGGCTATGCGCTGGGCATCGATTCCGTGGCGTTCGGCGCGGCGATCGCCCCGCTGCTGAAGCGGATGAAGCTGCTGCTGGCCGTGCGCTGCGGCGAGATGTGGCCGCCGCAACTGGCGCGCCAGATCGCCACCCTCGACCAGATGCTGGGCGGCCGGCTGACGGTCAACATCATCTCGTCGGACCTGCCCGGTGAGACGCTGGCCTCGGCGCCGCGCTACCAGCGCACGCTGGAATACATGGAACTGCTGAACCAGCTGCTCAGCGGCCAGGCGGTCGACTACCAGGGCGAATTCTACAAGCTGAAGCTCGACGCCCCGCGCATCTCCAAGACCCTGAAGCGTCGGGTGCCGCTCTATTTCGGCGGCCTGTCCGAGGACGCCCGCGAGGCCGCCGCGAAGGGCTGCGACGTCTACCTGATGTGGCCCGACACCATGAGCGCGGTGAAGGAGATCGTCGACGACATGACGGCGCGCGCCGCCAAGCACGGCCGCACCCTGAGGTTCGGCTACCGCGTCCACGTGGTGGTGCGCGAGACCGAGGCCGAGGCGCGCGACGCGGCCAGCCGGCTGCTGTCCAAGCTGGACGACGCCGAGGGCGAGGCGATCCGCGCCAAGTCGCTGGACAGCGCCTCCTACGGCGTGCGTCGCCAGGCGGAGCTACGCGCCGGCGCGGGCCACGACGGCTATGCCGAGGACAACCTCTGGACCGGCATCGGCCGGGCGCGGTCGGGCTGCGGCGCGGCCATCGTCGGCGACCCGGACCAGGTGCTGGCCAAGCTGAACGCCTATCGCGCGATGGGCATGGAGGCCTTCATTCTGTCCGGCTATCCTCACGCCGCCGAGGCCGACCTGTTCGCCCGCCACGTCCTGCCGAAGCTGGACCACGGGCCGCTCTCGGTCTGATCAGTAGCGCAGGAAGGCCGCGCGCTCCTCGACCCAGGCGGCTTCGTCGGGTCGGGTGAGCGCGTCGAGATCGCCCGGCGTCGCGGCCGGGTCGTCCACCCATTCGCGGAGGGCCGGGCCGCCGTTAATCACGTCGATGGCGAGCTTGCCGACCTCGTACTCGTAGGCGAAGTCGCGCCACAGGTCGTAGTCGCGATAGAGTCGGCGGATCGCCTTGAAGGCCAGGGCCTGGAGCCGCCAGGGCTGGAAGGCGGCGTGGTCGTAGCTCGGATCCTCGGTGTGGATCTGCACCCCGGCGCAGAGCTTGGCGCCGTGCTTGTTGGGGACGCCGATGTCCTTGTCCGGGGTCGGCTGGAACCAGCAGTCGCGCAGACGGCAGCCGGCCAGCCATTGGGGCGCGAGCGCCTGCATCTCACTGATCACCGCCCGGGCGTCGATGTCCGGCGCGCCGAACAGCTCCAGCGGCCGGGTGGTGCCGCGGCCCTCCGACAGGGTCGTGCCCTCCAGCATCACCGTGCCGGCATAGGCGCGGGCCATGTAGGGGTTTTGGGCGTTCGGGCTGGGATTGACCCAGGCGCGCTCGCCGAGCGGCCAGCCGAAGCCGGGGCCGGTCTCGGGTTTCCAGGCCTCCATCTCGATCACCCGATATTCGACGTCGAGCTTCAGGGTCTTGATGAACCAGTCGCCGAGTTCGCCGAGCGTCAGGCCATGGCGCATGGGCAGCGGGCCGGCGCCCACGAAGCTCTCCCAGCCCGGCCGCAGGCGCAGGCCCTCGACGGGACGGCCGATCGGATTGGGGCGATCCAGCACCCAGACCGCCTTGCCGTGCTTCGCAGCCGCCTCCAGCACGTACCGAAGGGTGGTGATGAAGGTGTAGATGCGGCAGCCGAGGTCTTGCAGGTCGAACAGCAGGACGTCGAAGCTGTCCATCATGGCGTCGGTGGGCGC
Organism: uncultured Phenylobacterium sp.; assembly: GCA_945952175.1. GTDB lineage: Bacteria > Pseudomonadota > Alphaproteobacteria > Caulobacterales > Caulobacteraceae > Phenylobacterium. The sequence goes on from CAMFHW010000007.1 coordinate 9,132, forward strand.
GCGGACCTGGCCGTAGAGGCTGAAGACCGGGATGCTGTGGGCCGGATCGAAATAGTCCGGCGTCTCGATCATGTTGTCCTGCTTCTCGCCGCGCAGGCCGTGCTGCGGCCCGAAGGCGGCGGAGAGCTGGATGTCGCCGAGCGCCGAGAGCGCATCGAGCGAATGGGTCAGATCGGCGGTGACCGAGGCCGGATGGCCGAGCAACGCGACGCGGCGGCCCTTCAGCGGCGCACGCAGGGCCGGATCGGCGAGGAGACGTTCGAGACCGAGTTTCATGCGGGTTCCGGGACGACGAGGGTGAAGCCGCCGGGATTGTGGAAGTCCGGGACGTCACGCGGATGGCTGAGCGCCCAATAGGACTTGGCGCCCGACTTGTCTTCGATCACGGCGGTCAGGCCGACGCGCCAGTCGCCGGGCAGGTCGAGATCGATGGTGGCCGACAGCTCCAAGCGCCGCTCGCGGTTGCGGGTCACCACCAGGGGCGGCCGGACGGCCTCGGCGGGCCGCATGCCCTGGCGCTCGGCGTCGAAGGCGTAGGCGGCCCATTCCGTCGACGGCGACAGGTTCAGCTCGACATAGGCGGAGCCCTCCTGCGGCATCAGGAAAGCCTCGAAGCAGGTGCGCTTCCAGAGCTCGTCGGTGCGCGCCGGCGTCGCGGCCGGCGGCAGGTCGAGGCCCTCGATGTCACCCTTGGCCACGTAGCGCAGGACCAGCCGGCGGGCCGTGCGCCGGACCTCGACCTCGATGGCGCGCAGCCAGGGGGTCGGTGTGGTCGGGTGCGGGACGAGCTCGATCACATCAGGCTCATGGGATGGGCGATGCGGCCGCCGGTCATGGGCTCGGCCACGCCGGTCGTGGTTGGGTAGGTGTAGGGCAGATCCCGGGCGCGCCGGGCGGCGACATAGGCCATGGCCTCGGCCTCGATCGCGTCGCCGCGCCAGCCATGATCCTCGGCCGTGCGCACCGGCATCGGCAGGCGCTCGGCGAAGGCCTTCATGAGCTGCGGGTTGCGCCGGCCGCCGCCGCAGACGATCACCTCGGTGGGCGTGGCGCCGGCCAGTTCGAACCCGCGCTTCACGCCCTCGGCGGTGAAGGCCACCAGGGTCGCGGCCGCGTCGTCCAGGCTGAGCCCCTCCAGCCTGGAGAGCGGGAAGTCGTAGCGATCGAGCGACTTCGGCGCGGCGGCCTCGAAATAGGGATGGGCCAGGAGGGCCGCGAGCACGCCATCGTCCACGCGCCCGGCCGCGGCGTGGCGGCCGCCGTCGTCGAAGCGTCCGACGCCACGCTGCTGCATGAGCAGGTCGATCATGCCGTTGCCCGGCCCGGTGTCGAAGGCGACGAAGGCGTCCTCGTCGGACCACAGGGTCAGGTTCGCCACGCCGCCGACGTTCAGCACGCCCAGGGGCGCCTTCAGCCCCGAATAGCGGGCGCGGGCCAGGTGGTAGATCGAGGCGATCGGCGCCCCCTCCCCGCCCGCCGCCACGTCGGCCGCACGCAGATCGAAGACGACCGGGACCCCGGTGGCGGTCGCCAGCCATTCGCCGTCCCCGAGTTGCACGGTTCGCCCCAGGCGGCCGGGTTGCGGCCGCTCGTGTAGGACCGTCTGGCCGTGCATGCCGATCAGGTCGATCTGGTCCCAGGTCAGGTGGTGCGCCGCCAGGAATTCCCATCCCGCTTCGAGGTGCTCGCGGGCCACGGCGCTGGATGCTTCGCGGAAGATCGCCGGCTCAGGCTCGCCGCGCGGCCAGGCCAGCGCGGTCTCGGTCGCCTTCAGCAGGAGGTCGCGCAGCGGGTCCTCCAGCTTGCGCTCCCCGGCCGGGCCGAAGGCCTGGATCTGCTCTCCGTCGGTCTCGAGGATGGCCATGTCGCAGGCGTCCAGCGAGGTCCCGGTCATGAAGCCCAGCACGCGCATGCGCCTTGACTGCCATGCGTCGCGGCGGGTAGCTAGCCGCCATGATCGCTCGCGCCACCCGCACCGGTCGCTACTACCGCCTGTCCTAGACAGGCGCGGACGATCCCTTGCGCCACCTCACCCGGTCGGCGCCCTCTCCCGCGAAAACGGAAAAGTCGGTCTCCGGCCCCAAGCCCCGCCGGAGCCCTTCAGATGTCCCTCGAAATGCAAGACGAGCGCGTGCTAGAGCCGCACGCTCCGATCCAGAGTTTGCGAACCATGTCCGTCGATCAGGCCTTCAAGTCCGAGTTCCTGCGCACCATGCAGGCGCGCGGCTACATCCATTCGATCACCCACCCGACCGAGCTCGACGAGGCCTGCGCGGGCGGGATCGTGACCGCCTACATCGGTTTCGACGCCACGGCGGCGAGCCTGCACGTCGGCAGCCTGATCCAGATCATGATGCTGCGCCGGTTCCAGCAGGCGGGCCACAAGCCGATCGTGCTGATGGGCGGCGGGACCACCAAGGTGGGCGATCCGACCGACAAGGACCAGTCGCGCCCGCTGCTGACCGAGGAAAAGATCCGCGAGAACATCGCCTCGATCAAAAGCGTGTTCGCCAAGTTCCTGACCTTCGGCGACGGGCCGACCGACGCGGTGATGGTCGACAATGACGAGTGGCTGTCGAAATACGGCTACGTCCAGTTCCTGCGCGACTTCGGGGTCCACTTCACGGTCAACCGGATGCTGGCCTTCGACAGCGTCAAGGAGCGGCTGAACCGCGAGCAGCCGATGACCTTCCTCGAGTTCAACTACATGCTGATGCAGTCGGTGGACTTCCTGGAGCTGGAGCGCAGTCACGGCTGCCTGTTGCAGATGGGCGGGTCCGACCAGTGGGGCAACATCCTGAACGGGGTGGAGCTGATCCGCCGCGTCGACCAGAAGCCGGCCTTCGGCCTCACCACCCCCCTGCTCTCCACCGCGTCCGGCCAGAAGATGGGCAAGACGATGGGCGGGGCCGTGTGGCTGAACGCCGACATGCGCAGTCCCTACGACTACTGGCAGTTCTGGCGGAACACCGAGGACGCCGACGTGGGCCGCTTCCTGAAGCTGTTCACCGACCTGCCGCTCGATGAGGTCGCCAAGCTGGAGGCGATGGAGGGCGCGCAGATCAACGACGCCAAGAAGGTGCTGGCCAACGAGGCGACGCGGATGCTGCACGGCCAGGCCGCGGCGGATGCGGCCGCCGAGGCGGCGCGCGTGGCCTTCGAGGTCGGCTCGGTGTCCGGCGACATGCCGACCCACGAGGTGCCGGCCGCCGAGCTGGAGGCCGGGATCGTGCTGGCGGCCCTGGCGGCCGACGCGGGCCTGGCCGGCTCGCGCGGCGAGGCGCGGCGCTTGGCCCAGGGCGGCGGCCTGCGGGTCAATGACGAGGCCTGGACCGACGCCAACCGCGCCGTCTCGAACGCCGACCTGGCCGACGGGGTGGTGAAGCTGGCCGCGGGCAAGAAGAAGATCGTTCTGATCAAGCCGGTCTGAGGAGACGACGGATGAGCGAGATCGCCGAGGGCGCGGTTGCGCCGGACTTCGAGATGGCGGGGCCGAGCGGGCCGATCCGCCTCGCCGACTTCAGGGGCAAGCCGCTGGTGCTCTACTTCTATCCGAAGGACGACACGCCGGGCTGCACCACCGAGAACCAGGAGTTCACCGCGCTCGCCGGCGACTTCGCCAAGGCGGGCGTGGGCCTGGTCGGCGCGTCGAAGGACACGGTCGCCAAGCACGCCAAGTTCGCCGCCAAGTACGACCTGAAGGTTCCGCTAGGCTCCGATCCCGAGGGCCAGGTCATCGAGGCCTACGGCTCCTGGGTCGAAAAGACCCTCTATGGCCGCCAGTACATGGGCATCGACCGGTCGACCTTCCTGATCGACAAGACCGGGAAGATCGCGCGCATCTGGCGCAAGGTGAAGGTGAAGGGCCACGCCGCCGAGGTGCTGGCCGCCGCCAAGGCGCTCTGAACCTTCGCGTTCATAGATCGTTAACCACGAAGCGCGAGATTGCGGGCTGCGTCCGCGCATCACACCTTCCGGGTGCGAAGGGTCTTGCGCGCGCTCCCAATCTCATCGCATATCGCCGCGGGCTGTAATTTCCGATGCGGTGAGAATGTCACGCCTCGCGCGCCTTCGCCGATCGCTCGAAGATCTGTTTCCTGAGCGCCACCTCTACGTCCGCACCGCGGGCGAGATGCGCGGCTTCGTCCTGACCACTGAAAAGCAGCTGATGGCCGCCGCCGGCGTGGCCGCGGTGGCGCTGTGGATGGGCGTTTCGACGGCGGCCATGGTGGTCGACCTGATCAGCGCCTCGGGCAGCGACCGCGAGCTGGCGCGCATGCAGGCCAAGTCGGAGCGCCTGGTCGCCGACCGGGAGGCGCGGCTGAACAGCGCCGTCGCCCAGCTCAACGCCGCCAACGGATCGTCCGCCGGCCTGGCCGACACGGTGGAGAAGCGCCACGCGGCGCTGGCCATGCTGCTGACCGACATCAAGGGCGCGCCGGGCGCGGCCGACGCCCTGGCGCCGGCGCTGAAGCCGGCCAGCCACGCCAGCGCCGCCATGACCCCCGCGCGCCGCATCGAACTGGTCGAGGCCAGCCAGGAGCGGCTGATCGACGCCGCCGACAACTTCGCCAAGGGCCGCGCCGACCGCCTGCGGCTGGCCTTCCGGCTGGCGGGCCTGACCCCCTCCTCCTTCCTGCCCAAGGGCCAGGCCCTGGGCGGGCCGCTGATCGAGGCCAAGGACCCGCGCGCGCTCGCCGCCGTGCTCGACGTGGACGAGGGCTTCGCCGAGCGCATCCAGCGCGCCGCCACCAGCCTTTCCGAGGCCAAGGCCCTGTCCGACGCGGCCACCAAGCTGCCCTTCGCCAAGCCGACCTCGGACATCGACAAGTCCAGCGGGTTCGGCGTGCGCTTCGATCCGTTCACCGGCCGGCCGGCCTTCCATTCGGGCCTGGATTTCGTCGGCGGCTTCGGCTCGCCGATCTATTCGACCGCGCCCGGCGTCGTGTCGTTCACCGGCGTGCGCTCGGGCTATGGCAACACCATCGAGATCGACCACGGGGCCGGCTTCAAGACCCGCTACGCCCACCTGTCGGCCATCGGCGTCAGCGTCGGCCAGAAGGTGGCGGTGGGCCAGCGGATCGGCGCGCTGGGCAATACGGGCCGCTCGACCGGCCCGCATCTGCATTATGAGGTCTGGGTCAATGGGCGCGCCCAGAACCCGGACCGTTTCGTGAGGGCGGGCGACTATGTTCAGCAAGCGGACGACTAAACTCCCAGAGATCACTGAGGCCGAGATCGCGGCCGTGGGCCTGGGCGCCGAGGCGCCGCGGACCAGGCTTCGGGCGGCGTCGCTGCTGTCGGCGGACCTGACCGTCGAGGGCAATGTCACCAGCGAGGGCGAGGTCCAGATCGACGGCACGGTGCGTGGCGACGTGCGCGTCTCACGCCTGACCATCGGCGAGACCGGTCATGTCGAGGGCCAGGTGTTCTGCGACACCGTCGAGGTGCGCGGCCGGGTGATCGGCAGCCTGACCGCCAAGCAGGTTCGGCTGTTCGGCACGGCCTATGTCGACGGCGACGTGACCCACGAGCAGCTCGCCATCGAGACCGGCGCCTTCTTCCAGGGCCGCAGCCTGAAGTTCCAGCGGCCGGCCCCGGCGCTGGAGGTGGTGACGGTCAGCGAGGAGCCGGCGGCCGCCAAGGCGGTCTGACATCGATCCACGGTTGCAGGGCGCGGCCTCTTGTGTAGCCTCGGCTATCCAAGGGAGGGCTGATCCATGGAATTGATGCTGCAACCGTTGCGCAAGTACGCCGACTTCCAGGGGCGCGCGCGTCGGCAAGAATACTGGCTGTTCGTCCTCGGCGTGTTCGTCGCCGAAGTTGTCGCGAGCGTGATCATCGACCTGGCGGGCGGCGGCGCAGGGAATTTTTCCTTCGTCTCAGGGGTGCTGGCGATCCTGTTCGGCGTCGCCCTGCTGGGCGTGATCGTCCCTTCGATCGCCGTGGCGTTCCGCCGGCTTCACGACACCAATCGCTCGGCGTGGTGGCTGTTGATCGCCTTCCTGCCGCTCATCGGCAGCGTCGTCCTGCTGATCTTCTACTGCTTGGACGGCACGCCTGGTCCGAACCGCTTCGGGCAGGACCCCAAGGGACGCAATCTCACCGACGCCTCGGTGTTCACCTGAGGCGCGACGGGTGCCCCTACCCGTCCCGCGTCACCCCTACGCGCTGGGCAAGGCTCGCGCCCATGAAGGCGTCGAGGTCGCCGTCGAGAACGCCCTGGGTGTCCGAGGTCTCGACCTCGGTGCGCAGGTCCTTGACCATCTGATAGGGCTGCAGGACGTAGCTGCGGATCTGGTGGCCCCAGCCGATGTCGGTCTTCTGGTCGTTCAGCGCCTGGGCCTCGGCCTCCCGCTTCTGCAGCTCCACCTCGTAGAGCCGCGCGCGCAGCATCTTCCAGGCCTCGTCGCGGTTCTGGTGCTGCGAGCGGCCGGCCTGGCAGGCCACCACCACGCCCGTGGGGATGTGGGTCAGGCGCACGGCGCTATCGGTCTTGTTGATGTGCTGACCGCCCGCGCCGGAGGCCCGATAGGTGTCGGTGCGCACGTCGGACGGATTGATGTCGATGACGATGGCGTCGTCGACCACCGGATAGACCCAGACCGAGGCGAAGCTGGTGTGGCGCTTGGCGGCGGCGTCGAAGGGCGAGATCCGCACTAGGCGGTGTACGCCGGCCTCGGTCTTCAGCCAGCCATAGGCGTTGGCGCCCTTGACCTGCAGCGTCACCGACTTGATGCCCGCCTGTTCGCCGGAGGTCTCTTCCAGGAAGTCGACGCTCATGCCGTGCTGCTGGGCCCAGCGGGTGTACATGCGCATCAGCATGCCCGCCCAGTCGTTGGATTCGGTGCCGCCGGCGCCGGAATTGATTTCCAGGAAGGCGTCGTTGCCGTCGGCCTCGCCGCTCAGCAGGGCCTCGAGTTCGGCGCGGGCGGCGCGTTCCTTGATCGCCTTGAGCTGGCCGCGGGCCTCATCGAGGCTGGCCTCGTCGCCCTCTTCGTCGGCGAGTTCGGCATAGCCGATGGCGTCCGCCAGATCGCGCTCGATCGAGCGCACGGCCTCGACGCTGGACGCCAGCTTGGCGCGTTCGCGGGTGATGGCCTGGGCGGCGGTGGGATCGTCCCAGAGGGTCGGGTCTTCGACCCGGGCGTTCAGCTCATCGAGCTTTCGGAGCGCAGGTTCCCAGTCAAAGACGCCTCCTGAGCAGTTCAATCGACTGCTCGATGTCGGCCTTGGCGGCCTCGACATCCAATCTCATGGGAATCTCCCGGAAAAATCAGAGGCGGGCCAGTACCCCGGCCGGCTCACCAGTACAAGCCGTTCATGTCGTCCTTCTTGGGCGGCGGCTTCGCCTGGGGCGGCGGCGGGGCCGGGATCACCTCGCCCGTCGGCAGGACGGCGGTATAGGGGATCGGGCCGGCCGGTAGGCCGCCGGGCAGGACGTCGGCGACCTTGGGCTCGGTGCCGGGCCGGAACGCCTCGCGGATACCGCGGATCATGGCGAACTTGGCGTTCTTGGGCGCCTTGAAGTCGGTCTTGGGCATGTTCTTCGTGGCCTCGGCCATGAAGTCGATGAACACCGGCAAAGCGGCGACCGCCCCGGTCTCGCCATGACCCAGGCTGCGATTGTCGTCGAAGCCGATGAAGACGCCGGCCACGATCTGCGGCGTGAAGCCGACGAACCAGGCCGAGCGGTACTCGTTGGTGGTGCCGGTCTTGCCGCCGACCGGACGGCCGAGCGACAGGGCCGCGGTGCCGGTGCCGCGCTGGACCACGCCCTGCAGCATCGAGGTGATCTGGTAGGCGGTGATCGGGTCCATCAGCTGAGCGCCGTCGAGGCCGATGCGCGGGCTCTCGTCGCCGTTGAAGCCGGCGTTGCAGCGGACGCAGTCGCGCTTGTCGGCGCGGAAGATCACCTTGCCCTGCCCGTCCTGCACCATCTCGATCAGGTGCGGATCGACCTTGCGCCCGCCATTGACGAAGGAGGCGTAGGCCGCGGTCAGCTTGAAGGGCGTCGTCTCGCCGGCGCCGAGCGCCATGGCCAGGACCGGGTCCATCGACTTCACCACGCCCAGCCGCACGGCGAGGTCGGAGATCTTCTTCATGCCGACGCCCTGGGCGAGGCGCACGGTCATGGTGTTGCGCGACAATTCCAGCCCCTTGCGCAGCTGCAGGGCGCCGAAATAGTCGTGCTCGTAGTTCTCAGGCGTCCAGTCGGCCCCGTCGGCGCCCTTCAGCGTGATCGGGCTGTCCATGACCACGCTGGCCGGGGTGTAGCCGTTCTCCAGCGCCGTGGCGTAGACGATCGGCTTGAAGGCCGAGCCCGGCTGGCGCATCGCCTGGGTGGAGCGGTTGAAGTTGGACAGCGAGAACGAATAGCCGCCGACCATGGCCAGCACGCGGCCGGAGTTCGGCTCCATCACCACCAGGGCGCCGTTGACCGCCGGGATCTGGCGCAGGCGGAAACCGCCGGTCTCGGCCGGCTCGACGAAGATCAGGTCGCCGACGTTCAGTCCCTTGCCGGCCCGGGCCCAGGCGACGTCCTCGGACACCAGCCCGCCGGTCTGGCCGGTCTCGGCGACCTTGACCCGGACGGAGCCGCCGCCGACCTCGGTGACCACGGCGGCATGCCAGCCGCGGCGTTCGGACGGCGGCGAGATCTTCTTGGCGGCCTGCTCCCAGCCCTCGCGGACCTCGACCCGGCCCCAGGCGCCGCGCCAGCCATGGCGACGGTCATAGTTCTCGAGGCCTTTCATCAGCGCCACCCGCGCGGCGGTCTGCATCGCCGGATCGAGGGTGGTGCGCATGTAGTAGCCGCCTTCGTTCAGGCGGGGGCCGAGCGTCGCGAGGCCGCGGCGGCGGACCTCCTCGACGAAGAAGTCGGCGTCACGGTACTTGGCGCGGCTCGGCGCCTGCTGGACCTTCAGGTCCTCGGCCTTGGCCTTGGCGACATCGGCCTTGGACGCCCAGCCCAGCTCGGCCATCTGGTCGAGGATCCAGTTGCGGCGGGCGATCGCCTGGGCCTTGCGGCGGATGGGATGATAATTGTCCGGCCCCTTGGGCAGGGCCGCCAGATAGGCGCATTCGGCCAGGCTGAGGTCGGAGATCGACTTGCCGAAATAGTTGTAGGCGGCCGCGCCGACCCCGTAGGAGCGATAGCCCAGCCAGATCTCGTTCAGATAAAGCTCGAGGATCTGCTCCTTGTTGAGCGTCTGTTCGAGGCGCCGGGCGAGGATCGCTTCCTGCAGCTTACGGCCCACCGTCTGGCTGTTGGTGAGCAGGACGTTCTTGGCCACCTGCTGGGTGATGGTCGAGCCGCCCTCGAGGCGCCGGCCATGCGCCAGGTTGATGACGTTCTTGCCCATGGCCCGCAGCATGCCGCCGGTATCGACGCCGCCGTGCTGGAAGAAGCTGTGATCCTCGGCCGCGAGGAAGGCCTGGGCCAGTTGGGGGGGGATGTTGTCGTAGGGGACGAAGATCCGCCGCTCGCGGCTGAACTCGCCGATCAGGGTGCCGTCCCAGGCATAGGCGCGCGTGGCGGTCGGCGGGCGATAGTCCACGAGGTCGCCGGCGTCGGGCATGTTGTGGAACAGCCAGGCCGTATAGATGGCGATGGCCAGACCCCCGGCGGCGATCAGGCTGAGCACCGTGACACCGGCGATCGCAAGCCATCGTTCGGGGGGATTCAAGACAGACAGACCTCCGCGGGCGCCGGCTCCCGCAAAGCTCTTCGTCTAAGGTGCGTTTCGGCAAAGGGGAAGCCGGATTTGGGCGCCCGTGCGCGACACACCGCCCGGGACGCCCGTCCGCTAGGACGCGGCGAAATAGCTCCGATACCAATCGCTCTCATGGTGATCGATCCGCTCGCCACGCGCCTCGCGCGCCGGGTCGAGCTTGCACAGGATAAGGTCCAGCGTGCGCAGGTCGCGTTGGCACATCACCGGAAAGCCGGCCTCGACCAAGGCCGCCGCGGCGACGCCCCGCGCCGCCTGATAGACGCCCTGCGCACGGGCTCCGCGGTAGATCACCTGTGATCCGCAGGCGCCGCTGATGTCCATCAAGATCGCGAGATCGACGGCTGAGGCCCTCGCCTGCGCCACCATCGCCCGCGCCCCTGCGATCATGCCCTCTGTCCAGTCCTCGCCCGACGCCGTTCGCACACGGGCGCGCCCCGCCAGCACATCGTGGCCATCCCCGCCATGGATGTCACAGAGCGCACGCGGCGTGCCGAACGAGAAGTTCTCGGGACAGAAGCTGACAGCGGCGACATTGTCGCGGCCGACAAGCCTGCCGATCTGTGGGTGAGAGCCATAGCTGGAGCCGTCATAGCCGACGCTCATGCCGGCCAGGCAACCGCTCAACAGGATGCGGAGCGGCCGCTCCGGCGTGAAGGCCGGCCAGGATGCGATCAGTTCCGGCGATGGCAGCGGCTGTGGTCGCATCAATTGGGCCCCGACGAGGGAGCCAGCGTCGCCAAACCCCGCGCGGGCGGCAAGCGACTATTCCGCCGGGCCCTTGTGAGCGCTGGTCACGAGGCTCAGCGCGAGGCGAGCCGGGTTTGCTGGGCGAAGTAGGCGTCGATGGAGTCGCCCACCGCCGACATCAGCCGGCCGCGGCCGCCCGGATCGCCCAGGATGGCCTCGTCCTCGGGGCTGGTGATGAAGCCCATCTCCAGCAGGACGGCCGGAACGTCGGGCGCGAGCAGAACGGCGAGACCGGCCTCGCGATGGCTGCGGCGCAGCAGGGTCTGGTGCTCCGACACCCGGTCCAGCAGCATTTCGGCGAAGGTCGCCGAGCGGTTCTTGGTGGCGCGCTGGGTCAGGTCGAACAGGATGCCCGAGACGCCGCGGTCGCCGTCGGCGCTGGCCTTCATGAACCAGTCGTCTTTGGTCACCAGCTTGGCCGAGCGCCCGACGGCGCGGTCGGCGAGCGTATAGACCGAGGCGCCGCGGGTGTTCACGTCGGGGCCGGAGTCGGCGTGCAGGGAGATGAACAGGTCGGCGTCGGCGCGACGGGCGATCTGCACCCGCACGTCGAGCGGCACATAGACGTCGGAATCGCGCGTCATCACCACCTGGTAGCGGCCCGATCGTTCCAGGCGGGCCTTGAGCGCGCGGGCGGCGGCCAGGGTGACGTCCTTCTCGACCCCGGCGGCCCCTTGGGCGCCCGGATCCTTGCCGCCATGGCCGGCGTCGATGACGATGATCTTCTTGAGCGCCAGCGGCGGCGCGGGCTTGGGCGCCGGGGCGGAGATGAAGGTGACCGGCGGCTTCACGGCCGCGATCTGCGGAACCGGGGCGGCGATCGACGGCGCCGCGGGGGCCGCCGCGCTGGAGGCCAGGTCGATCACGTAGCGGTAGTTGGCGACGCCGTCGGCCGGCGGCAGCAGGAAGCGCCGCTTGATCACCGCATTCCTGGAAAGCTCGATATTGAGGCGGGCGCCCGTGGCGCCGCGCTCGACGGTCCAGGCGCGGACCAACCCCTGCCCCGCGCCCTGCAGCCCGGCGTCGACATTGACGCCCGGCAGGCTCACCACCACATGGCGGTCGGCGGCGCCGTCGGAGGCGACCTTGGCGCTGGCGGCCCGATCGAGGTCGATGACAAGGCGGGTTTCGGCCTGGTCACCGCCCAGACGGACTCGCAGCACGCCGCCGCCGGCGGCCGCAGCCTGGCTGGCGGCGACGCCGCCCAGGATACCGACACCGGCGACGATCATCGCCAGCCTGCGCCATCCACCCTTGCCGAAAACGCCGCCCAGGTTCGCCAAAACCTTAGCCCCACCGCACACTTAGTTCGTTGCACTCAAGCCCCATATACGCCGAAAGGCGGTAGACAAACTGTTAAGGACGTCGCTTAACCCCGCGCCGCTTTCCTTTTCACCTCCACTCTTGCTAATGTCCGCCCGCGCTGGTTCGCCCTGGCCTTGCCTCTGCGGCGTCCGCGCAAAGAGCCCGCGTCGGCTTCGACCGAATCCTCGGCCACGACGCACCATCCGATCCGCGCCTGTTCCAGACGCGCCTGGGAAACACACTATGGGCAGCGCTGCTCACGCCAATTTCCGGCCAGTCGCCCGCGTCATCGACGCGAACGGCGACCGCGTGCGCGCCCTCCTGACAAACCGGCTGCGCCCGAACCGCGAGTTCGCGGCGCGCCACGGAGACTTAAATGCCGAAGAAGATGCTTATCGACGCCGCACACGCCGAAGAGACGCGTGTGGTGGTGGTCGACGGGACTCGCGTTGAAGAGTTCGATTTCGAGAGCCAGAACCGCAAACAGCTCAGAGGGAACATCTATCTCGCCAAGGTGACGCGCGTTGAGCCGTCGCTGCAGGCAGCCTTCATCGAGTACGGCGGCAATCGCCACGGCTTCCTGGCCTTCAACGAAATCCACCCGGACTACTACCAGATCCCGGTCGCCGACCGCGAAGCCCTGCTGCGCGAAGAGGCCGAGGAGGATGACGAGCATCCCGAACCCCGCGCCCGCTCCAACGGCGGCGGCGAGGACGAGGATGAGGACGACGTCGCCGTCGGCGGCGACGACGAAGACGACGTCATGGAAGAAGAGGTCGCCCGGCGTCGCCGGCGGCTGATGCGTCGCTACAAGATCCAGGAAGTGATCCGCCGCCGGCAGATCATGCTGGTCCAGGTCGTCAAGGAAGAGCGCGGCAACAAGGGCGCGGCGCTCACCACCT
>CAMFHW010000008.1 GCA_945952175.1 uncultured Phenylobacterium sp.
GTTCAGCACGCCGTCGCGGTCGAGGAACAGGGCGGGCCGCCGCGGGATGTCGGCCCCGATGTCGTCGGGGCCCCCGAACTCTTGGGAGGATTGGGTCACGGGGCGGTCTTATAGCGCAGGGCCCGGCGAAGGCATGCGCTTTCGCAAAGCGCCTCGGCCGGTCTAAGCTTGTAACCGTTACATCGCTTTCGAGGTCGCCTTGGCCGACGTCCCCGCCGCCGTCCTGTCCCTGCAAGACCTGACCGTCGATTTCGACACCCATGACGGCGTCGTCCATGCCGTGCGCGGCATCGACCTCACGATCCCACGCGGCGAGACGCTGGGGGTGGTCGGCGAGAGCGGCTCGGGCAAGAGCCAGACCTTCATGGCCGCCATGGGCCTGCTCGCCCGCAACGGCCGCGCCTCGGGCTCGGTCAGGTTCCAGGGCCAGGAGCTGCTCGGCCTGAAGCCCGCCGCGCTCAACCGCGTCCGCGGCTCGAAGATGACCATGATCTTCCAGGACCCGCTGACGGCGCTGACGCCCCACGTGAAGATCGGCGAGCAGATCGCCGAGCCCCTGCGCCTGCATCTCGGCTATTCGCACGACAAGGCGCGGGCCGAGGCCAAGCGCTGGCTGGAGCAGGTGAGGGTGCCCGACGCGACGCGGCGTCTCGGCCAATATCCGCACGAACTCTCCGGCGGCATGCGCCAACGGGTGATGATCGCCCAGGCCATGGCCTGCTCGCCCGAACTGCTGATCGCCGACGAGCCGACCACCGCGCTCGACGTGACGGTCCAGGCCGAGATCCTCGACCTGATGGCCGAGCTGAAGCGCGAGACCGGCGCGGCCATGGTGCTGATCACCCACGACATGGGGGTCATCGCCCGGCTTGCCGACCGGGTCTGCGTGATGAAGGACGGCGCCTATGTCGAGGAGGGGCCGGTCGGCGACATCTTCGCCCGCCCGCGCTCCGACTATACCCGCGCCCTGCTCGACGCGATCCCACGGCTGGACCGGCGCGACCGGGGCGGCCGCCCGACGCCGGCCCCCGTCGCGGCCGACGCGCCGGTGGTGGTCGAGGGCAGGGACATCAAGGTCTGGTTCCCGGTGCGCGAAGGCGCCTGGGGCGCCAGGCGCGACCTGCGGGCGGTGGACGGCGTCAGCCTGAAGGTGCGCGAGGGCGAGACCCTCGGCGTGGTCGGCGAGAGCGGCTGCGGCAAGTCCACCCTGTCGCGGGCGGTGCTGAACCTGATCCCGCCGACCGCCGGCTCGGTGACGGTGATGGGCCAGGACATCACCCACGCCGACCGCGAGGCGATGCGTTCGGCCCGCCGCGACCTGCAGATCGTCTTCCAGGACCCGCTGGCCAGCCTCGACCCGCGCATGACCATCGGCGACTCGATCGCCGAGCCGCTGGTGGTCTTCCGCCCGGACTTCGCCCGGCGCGAGCGCGACGCCGAGGTCGCCGCGATGATGCAGCGCGCCGGCCTGGCCCCCGACCTCATCAACCGCTATCCGCACGAGCTGTCGGGTGGCCAGAACCAGCGGGTCGGCATCGCCCGGGCCATGATCCTGAAGCCCAAGCTGGTCATCTGCGACGAGGCGGTCTCGGCCCTCGACGTCTCGATCCGCGCCCAGATCATCGACCTGCTGATCGCCCTGCAGCGCGAGATGGGCCTGGCGATGATCTTCATCAGCCACGACCTGGCGGTGGTCCGCGAGATCAGCCACCGGGTGATGGTGCTCTATCTGGGTCGGGTGATGGAGGAGGCCGACCGCGACCGGATCTACGACCATCCGCAGCACCCCTACACCAAGGCCCTGCTGTCGGCCGCGCCGATCCCCGATCCGGCCGTCGAGCGCACCCGCGTACGCCTGAGGCTGGTCGGCGAGCCGCCGAGCCCGCTCGATCCGCGCAGCGCCCTGCGTTTCCTGCCCTCACGCCTGTCCGCCGATCCCCTGGCCCAGGTCTATGCGCCGGAGCTGAAGGAGATCGCGCCCGGCCACCTGGTCTCGGAGTTCGACGCCGAGCCCTAGGGACAGCATGGCAATTGCAGCTCGGCGCCGGAGCTCGCTGAGGCAATTGCCTTCCTGTCCCTGAGCCGGCGCCCCTTCGGGGACAGGACTGGCGATGGCGATCCACTCCCCCTGCCTCAATCCCTCCGAAAGACTTGGCGCTTAAGGTTCCCGCCGTCATTGGCGAAGGGGAACGCCCTCTTGGAACTCGAAGTCCTCCGGCCCAGCGAGCTGTCCGCCGAGCGCGTCGCGCGCTGGAGCGAGCTGCAGGCCGCCGACATCGTGCTCGACAGCCCCTTCCTGTCGCCGCAATGGGCCCGCGCCGTCGAGCGCGCCCAGGGCAAGGGCGCCCATGACTTCCGCGTGGTGGTCGCGCGCCAGGACGGTCGCGACGTCGCCTTCCTGCCGCTGCGCGCCGGCGCCATGACCGCCCTGCCGGTGGGGGCGCCCATGTGCGACTACCAGGGTGTGATCGCCCAGGCCGGGGTAGAGGTCGACGCCCGCGCCATGGTTCGCGCCGCCGGCGTCCAGCGCTACGACTTCTCCTGCATGCTGGAGAGCCAGGCCGCCTTCGCGTCCTACGCCCGCGGCCGCGACCTGATCCACGTCGTCGACGTCAAGAACGGCTACGAGGCCTATGCCGCCGAGCGCAAGGAAGCGGGCAGCGGCGCGCTGAAGGATTGCGACAAGAAGCGGCGCAAGATCGAGCGTGAGGTCGGCGAGGTGCGCTTCACCGCCTTCTCGCGCTCCAAGACCGCGTTCGACCAGTTGGTCGCCTGGAAGTCGGCCCAGTTCCAGCTCACCGGCCAGACCGACATCTTCAAGGCCGGCTGGACCCGGCGGCTGATCGGCGACCTGTTCGAGAGCCGCGACCCGGACTTCGGCGCCACCCTGTTCACCCTGCATTTCGGCGAAGAGCTGGCGGCCGCCCACCTGCACATCCACGGCCGCCGCACCCTGCACGGCTGGCTGATCGCCCACGACCACCGCTACGACCGCTATTCGCCGGGCGTGCTGCTGTTCCAGGACATCCTGCGCTGGATGGACGAGACGCCCTATGAGCGGCTCGACCTCGGCCCGGGCGACTACCAGTTCAAGCGCTCGCTCGCCAATTCCGGCCAGTGGGTGACCTATGGCTTCGTCGGCGGCGCGGCGGCCCCGGCAGCCCTGCTGCGCGAGGCGGCCTATGGCGTGCGGGCCGCGCTGGAGGCCATGCCGCTCGGCAAGGTCTCCGAGCTGCCCGGCAAGGCCATGCGCCGCCTGGATGTGATCCGCAGCCTGAGCTGACGGCGTTGCCGTCGGGGCCCGACGTCGCTAGACGTGGCGTCCCTTCCCAGCGCCGGCTTCTCCCATGACCTTGACCCTCGACGATATCCGCGCGGCCGCCGAGCGGTTGAAAGGGCGGGTGGAGCGCACGCCGCTGCGTCACTCGCGGACCCTGTCGGAGATCACGGGCGCCGAGGTCTGGGTCAAGTTCGAGAACCTCCAGTTCACCGCCGCCTACAAGGAGCGCGGCGCGCTCAACACCCTGCTGCAGCTGTCGGACAACGAGGCCAAGCGCGGCGTGATCGCCGCCTCGGCGGGCAACCACAGCCAGGGACTGGCCTATCACGCCGCGCGCCTGGGCGTGCCGGTGACCATCGTGATGCCGCGCTCGACGCCCTTCGTGAAGGTGCAGCAGACCCGCGCCCACGGCGCCGAGGTGGTGCAGGACGGCGACACCTATGACGAGGCCGCGGCCACCGCCAAGCGTCTGTGCGACGAGCGCGAGCTGACCTTCGTCCATCCCTTCGACGACCTGAAGGTGATGGCCGGCCAGGGTACGGTGGCGCTGGAGATGTTCGAGGACCAGCCGGACCTGGAGATCCTGCCGATCCCGATCGGCGGCGGCGGGCTGATCGCCGGTTGTGCGACCGCGGCCAAGTCGCTGAATCCCAATGTGAAGATCGTCGGCGTCGAGCCGGCCATGTATCCCTCCTTCACCGCCAAGATGCGCGGCGTCGGCGCCGCGACCGGCGGGGCGACCATCGCCGAGGGCATCGCGGTCAAGCAGGTGGGCGAGCTGACCTATGGCATCGTCCGGCCGCTGATCGACGACATGCTGCTGATCGAGGAGCCCTATTTCGAGCGGGCCGTCGCCCTCTACTGCAACGTGGAGAAGACGGTGGCCGAGGGCGCCGGCGCGGCCTCGCTGGCGGCCCTGCTGGCCTATCCCGAGAAATTCCGCGGCAAGAAGGTCGGGCTGATCATCACCGGCGGCAACATCGACACCCGCCTGCTGGCCTCGGTCCTGACCCGTGAACTGGTCCGCGACCAGCGGCTGGTCAGCCTGCGCATCATCGGCGACGACCGCCCGGGTCTGCTCGGCACGGTCTCGGCCCTGATCGGCCAGATGGGCGGCAACATCGTCGAGGTCGCCCACAACCGCCTGGCCCTGGACGTGCCGGCCAAGGGCGCGGAGTTCGACATCATGATCGAGACCCGCGATTCCCAGCACACCCAGGAGATCATGGACGCCCTGCGCGACCGGGGCTATCCGCCGCGCGCCGTCTGATGGAGCTTCATATGATCCGCCGCAGCTTCCTGGCCCTCGCCGCCGCCTCCGCCCTCGCCGCCTGCGGCCCGAAGAGGGGCGCCGACGCGGCCGCCAATATCGATGCGGGCAAGGCCTTCCTGGCCAAGAACGCCAAGGAGCCGGGCGTCGTCGTCCTGCCCTCGGGCCTGCAGTACAAGGTCGTCCGCTCAGGTGCGCCCGAGGGTCTGCGGCCCCACAAGGGCGACGAGGTGAAGGTCAACTACGAGGGCAAGCTGCTCAGCGGCAAGGTCTTCGACTCGTCCTACGAGCGCGGCGTGCCGGCGGCCATGCCGATCGACGCCCTGATCCCCGGCTGGATCGAGGCCCTGCAGCTCATGCACCCCGGCGACGAGTGGATCCTCTACGTGCCGAGTTCGCTGGGCTATGGCGACGAGGGCGCGGGCGAGATCCCGCCGGGCTCGACGCTGATCTTCCGCATCGAACTGATCGGCGTCCTGCCGGGCCCGGGCCATATCGGCCAGGGTTGATCCGCCACTTTTGCAGCCCCCCTTTTCTTCCCCAGCGGGAAGAGTGATCTGATCGCCTCCAAGCGCCGTAAGAGCGTCTGGGAGGATCTGCGCATGGACTACGATCTGATCGTCGTGGGCGGCGGCATCGGGGGCTCCGCGCTCTCGACGGTGATGGCGCGCCACGGCGCCAAGGTGCTGCTGCTGGAGGCCTCGGAGGCCTATGAGGACAGGGTGCGCGGCGAGTGGATCGCGCCCTGGGGGGTGACCGAGGTCAAGCGGCTCGGGCTCTACGATCTGCTGGTCGGGGCCGGCGGCCACCACATCGCCACCCACGTGACCTATGACGAGAGCCGCACCGCCGCGGAGTCCGAGGCCGAGCCCACGCCGCTCGGCATCTTCGCGCCCGACGTGCCGGGCCCGCTCTGCCTCGGCCACCCGCACCACTGCCAGACCTTGTTCGACGAGGCCGGCCGCGTCGGCGCCGTGACGCGGCGGGGCGTGCAGGTGACGGCGGTTCGGGGGCGCGCGGCGCCGCAGGTGACCTGGCGCGACGAAGGGGGCGAGCACACGGCGACGGGCCGGCTGATGGTCGGGGCCGACGGCCGCGCCTCCATGGTGCGCGAGACGCTCGGCATTCCGCTGGAACAGGACCCACCGCACCATATGTTCGGCGGCCTGTTGGTCGAGGGCATGGAGGACTGGGACGCCAGCCGCCAGACGATCGGCACCGAGGGCGATTTCTCGTTCCTGACCTTCCCGCAGGGCGGCGGGAAGATCCGGGTCTATGGCAGCTTCTCGATTGAGGATCGCCGCCGCTTCGCGGGGCCGGAAGGGCCGCGCCGGTTCCTCGAGGCGTTCAGGATGCGCTGCGCGCCCGACAACGACGCCTTCGCCAAGGCGCGGCCGGCCGGCCCGCTGCTCAGCTATTTCAACAACGACGCCTGGACGGTGACGCCCTACGCCCAGGGCGCGGTGCTGATCGGCGACGCGGCCGGCTGGAACGATCCGATCATCGGCCAGGGCCTGTCGATCACCTATCGCGACGTGCGCATGGTCAGCGACATCCTGAAGGCCGGAGACTGGGCGCCGGCGGCCTTCGCGCCCTATGCCGAGGAGCGGTTCGAGCGCCTGCGCCGGCTGCGGTTCGCGGCGTCGCTGACCTCGGCCCTGGAGGCGGAGTTCACGCCGGACGCCGCGGCGCGGCGCAAGCGCTACCACGAAGCCGGCGCCGCCGACATGAGCCTCAAGGCCCACACCGCCGCGGTGATGGCCGGGCCGGAGATGCTGCCGGCGGAGCTCTTCACCCCCGAACATCGCGCCCGCGTTCTGGGCCTGGAGAAAGCCTGAGCCATGGACATCGCCGACTACAACGCCCGCTGGCTCAAGGCCTGGAGCGACAAGGACGTCGAGGCTCTGCTGGGCTTCTACGCGCCCGATTGCCGCTATGTGGACCAGCAGGTCCCGCACGGCCTCGAGGGCCACGAAGGCCTGCGCGCCTACCTGACCGGCCTGTTCGCCGCCACCCCGCCCATGCGCTACGACCCCGACGAGGTCTGGGCGACCGAAGGCGGCTTCTGCGGGCGCTGGTACTGCGTGATGGGCGACGACCCGAAGGCGGCGCCCGCCCTGCGCGGCTTCGACCTCGTGGTGCTGAAGGGCGACCGGATCGTGCTCAACGAGGTCTATGTTCATCCGCTGATGTCGGCGGCGGCATGACGGCGATCGTCTCGACACCGGACGCCGTCGACGAGGCCTTCCTGACCCAGGCCCTGGGCGACGCGATCGGCGACGCCAAGGTGATCGGCATCGCCCGCACCCAGGTCGGCGACGGCATGCTGGGCGAAAGCGTCCGGTTCGCCCTGACCTATGACCGGCCGAACGACGGGCCGGCGAGCGTGGTCGGCAAGTTCCCCTCGGCGGATCCGACCAGCCGGGCGACCGGGGCAGGGCTCGGCCTCTATCTGAACGAGGTGCGGTTCTACCAGGAGATCGCGCCCACCGTGGCGATCCGCACCCCGCGCCCGTACCTGGCCGAGATCGACGAGGCGACGGGCGACTTCTGCCTGATCCTGGAGGACATGGGGCCAGCCCGCGGCGGCAACCAGCTCACCGGCTGCAGCCTCGCCGACGCCGAGACCGCCATGGACGAGGCCGCGGCCCTGCATGGTCCGCGCTGGGGCGATCCGAGGCTGGGCGAGGTGGCGTTCCTGAACCGCGACAACGCCGCGGTGCTGGGCATCGCCCAGATGTTCCCGGCGATCTTCGAGGCCTTCCGGGCGCGCTATGGCGACGTCCTGGAGCCGGACTACATGGCGGCCTGCGCGACCTTCTCCGAGAACATCGCCGCCTATTACGAAGCCGGCCCGCCGGCGCCGCGCACCCTGCAGCACCTCGACTTCCGGCTCGACAACATGCTGTTCGAGCCGCAGGGCGGGCGCTGGCCGCTGACGGTGCTGGACTGGCAGTCGGTGACCCTGGGGGCCGGGGTGCTGGACGTCGGCTACTTCATCGGCGCTGGCCTGCCGGCGGAGGTCCGCCGCAAGCACGAGCAGGACCTGCTGCGCCGCTGGCTGGACGCGCTCCGGAAATACGGCGTCACAGACTACGGCTGGGACGAGGCCTGGGAGGCCTATCGCCACTACCTGCTGCAGGGCGTGTTCACCGCCATCTTCGCCTCGGTCGGCACCAAGCAGACCGAGCGCGGCGACGCCATGTTCATGACCATGGCGCGCCGCCACTGCGCCCAGGCGCTCGACCTGGGCTCGCTGGAGATGCTGAAGCGGAGCTGAGATCGGTGGTCCATCTTCCGCTCGTCCCGGCGAATGCCGGGATCCAGATCCAAGAGCGGACGCGCCTCAGGAAGAGCGCCGAGGCCATGGGACCCACGACTGCGCTTTTCCATCTGGGTCCCGGCATTCGCCGGGATGAGCGAGGTAGGGTCTGAGCCTAGTGCGCGATCGGCTGGGTCTGCAGGCGATAGATGGTCCAGTCCTGGCCTGGCGGCGGGGTGCAGCCCGGCTCCAGCAGGATGTGCGACCAGCCCACGAAGCGCCCGCCGTCGGCCGGACGCAGGTTGGTGTCGAAGAACGCCAGGTCCTTGCCCGCCTTGTGGGCCTCCTCGAGGCGCACGGTCAGCCAGGCGTCGAAGGCCTCGATCAGATCGAGGCCGCTAAGCTTGTTACGGTCGTCCAGCCCAGAGGCCTTGGTCCACCACATCAGGGAGCCCTCCCATTCAAGGCCAAGCTAAGCGGCGCCGCTGAAGCACCGGATAAGACAAATGGTGAACTTGCATTCACCCTGACCTGGCGAGCGGAGGTTCCCACGGCGGCGCTTGGGGGCTTCGCGCGGGACGGCTAGGGTGGCGCGGCATGCCTTCCGCCCAAGACCTGACCCCGCGCGCCCTCGATCTGATGTCGAAGCTGATCGCCTTCGACACCACCTCGCGGCTTTCCAACCTGGCCCTGATCGAGTGGGTGGAGGCCTATCTCGACGATCTCGGCGTCGCCCATCGCCGGGTGCCCAACGCCGAGCGCACCAAGACCAACCTGATCGCCACGCTCGGCCCCGCCATCGAAGGCGGGGTGGTGCTGTCGGGCCATACCGACGTGGTGCCGGTGGACGGCCAGGCCTGGAGTTCCGACCCCTTCAAGGTCGAGCAGCGGGGCTCGCGGCTCTATGGTCGCGGGACCTGCGACATGAAGGGGTTCCTGGCCCTGGCGCTGGCCGCCGCGCCCGACATCCTGGCGGTCAGCCCCAAGAAGCCGGTGCATCTGGCCTTCTCCTATGATGAGGAGATCGGCTGCCTGGGCGCGCCGGACATGATCAAGGTGATCGCCGCCGAGCTGCCCAGGCCGGCCCTGGTGGTGGTCGGCGAGCCCACCAACATGGAGGCCGTGCGCGGCCACAAGGGCATCTCGACCTTCAAGGTCACGGTCACGGGGCACGAGGCCCATTCCAGCCAGACCCAGCTCGGCGTCTCGGCGATCATGGAGGCGGTCAAGCTGATGGCCGGGCTGTCCGACCTGGCGGCGAAGCTGGAGCGGGAGGCCGATCCCGCCTCACCCTTCATTCCCAAGCACGCGACCCTGACCATCGGGGTGGTGAACGGCGGCACGGCCGGCAACATCCTGGCGCGGGAATGCTCGTTCCTGTTCGACCTGCGTTGCCAGGGCGGGCTCGATCCCGACCAGATCCTGACCGGCTTCTACGCCCAGGTGCGCGAGATGGACGCGGCGCTCAAGGCGCGCTTCCCCGAGTGCGGCGTGAAGCTTGAGCGCCGCTCGAACACTCCGCCGCTGAATCCGGAGGAGGGCGGCGCGGCCGAGGCCTTCGCGCGCCGCCTGGCCGGGGACAACGGCCCGCCGCGGGTGGTCGCCTTCGCCGCCGAGGCTGGCCAGTTCCAGGGCGCGGGCTTCTCCACCGTGATCTGCGGCCCCGGCTCCATCGACCAGGCCCATCAGCCGGACGAATTCGTCGAGCTCAGCCAGATGGAGCGCGGCGCGGCCTTCATGGCCCGGCTCGTCGACTGGGCCGCGGCAGGGGAATAGCTCAGAGCTTCCGGATCACCCAACGGCGCAGCAGCAGGTCCAGCGGGTTCCAGGCCATGGCCCGGGCGATGCCCCAGGAGCCGACCCTGCGCTTCGGTTGCGTCTCGCGCCGCGCGTCGAGCGCCACGCGAAGGTCCTTCAGCCCCGCCATCAGGCCCCGCATCGGCGCGGCCAGCTCGCCTCGGGTGGCGTGGCGGGCGAACAGGGTGACCGTGGCCAGCACGTGCATCGGCAGGCTGAGCCACAGGAGCAGGGGCGGGGTGTCCTTCACATAGACCCACAGGCGGTTGCGGGTGCCGTGGAACACCGCGAAGTCCGAACGCGGCCCGCCGGAGGAGGCGCCGCCGTGGTGGCGGACCACGGCGTCCGGGACCAGCAGGGTCCGCTCGCCGGCCAGCCGCAGCCGATAGCCGAGGTCGACGTCCTCGCCGTAGCAGAACAGCCGCTCGTCGAAGCCGCCCATGGCCTCGAACAGCTCGGCCGCGATCATCATCGCCCCGCCGCAGGCCGAGAACACCTCCGACACCGGCAGCGCCCCGGGATCGGGATGGCGATAGCCGCCGCGCCAGGGGAAGCCCGAGATCGACATGGCGTCGCCCAGGCCGTCGAGCTTGCTCGGGTCCTCGGCCAGCAACTGGCGGGAGGTGAAGCAGCGGACCTCGGGATGGGCCTGCGTCGCCGCGACCAGGCGTGCGAGCCAGTCGGGATCGGCCGTGGCGTCGGGATTGATCAGGGCCAGCCACCGGCCCTGGGCATGCCGTGCGGCGAGGTTCATGCCGGCGGCGAAGCCGAGGTTGGAGCCGGCCTCAACGAACACCACCTCGGGATGGGCCTTGGCCGCCGCCTGGGGCGCGCCATCGGTCGAGGCGTTGTCGACCAGCACCACCTCGTGGTCGACGAAGGTCTGGGCCGCCAGGCTGTCGAGGCATTCGGCCAGCAGCGGGCCGCTCTCATAGGCGAGCACCAGGACGCTGACCTGCGGCTTTGCGGGCTTGTCTTTCGCGCCGTCCCGCGCCATCGCTCGCAACACTCCAAACCCTTCGAGGTCCCATGACGACGCTGACGCCGCTGGCCATAGCCGAGGTCCTGCTTATCACGCCGAAGCGCCATGGCGATGCGCGGGGCTGGTTCACGGAGACCTGGAGCAGGAAGGCGATGGAAGCGGCCGGCCTCGACCATGACTTCGTGCAGGACAACCAGGCTTTCAACGCCCGCGCCGGCACGGTGCGCGGCCTGCACTTCCAGAAGGCGCCGCACGCCCAGGCCAAGCTGGTGCGGGTGCTGGCCGGCGCGATCTACGACGTGGCCGTCGACGTCCGCCCGGGCTCGGCGACCTATGGCCGATGGGTCGGTCACCGGCTGACGGCCGAGGGCGGTGAGCAATTGCTGATCCCGCGCGGCTTCGCCCACGGCTATTGCACCATCACCGACGACACCATGCTGGCCTACAAGGTCGACGGCGACTATGCGCCGACCCTGGAAGGTGGCGTGGCCTGGGACGACCCGGACCTCGCCATCGATTGGCCGGTCAAGCCGGGCGAGGCGGTGCTGTCCGACAAGGACAAGGTGCTGCCGCGCCTGAAGGACATGCCCAAGGCGGAGTTCTGACCATGTCCAACGAACTCGTCGACATCCTCAGCCTCGAGGCGCTCGACCTCGACCTGTTCCGCGGCTTCACCCCGCCGGACGACCGCAACCGCCGCATCTATGGCGGCCAGGTGGTGGCCCAGGCGCTCTCGGCCGCCTACCGCACCATCGAAGGGCGCATCTGCCACTCGCTGCATTCCTATTTCATCCGCCCGGGCGACCCGAAGATCCCGATCCTGTTCCAGGTGGACCGGGCCCGCGACGGCGGCTCCTTCTCGGTGCGCCGGGTGGTCGCCATCCAGGCCGGCAAGCAGATCTTCAACCTGGCCGCCTCGTTCCAGGTCCCGGAGACCGGTTTCGAGCACCAGCTCCAGATGCCGCCGCCGCCCAAGCCGGAGGGGCTGAAGAACGAGGAAGAGCTGCGCGCCGAGGCTGGGCTCGCGCCGGAGAGCCGCCGCATCTGGCCGGTGGAGGTGCGTCCCTGCGCCCCGGTCCCGCACGGTTTCGTCGGCAAGCTGCCGCCGATCGACATGTGCTGGTTCCGCGCCCGCCAGTCGGTGGGCGAGGAGACCTGGGTCAACCAGTGCGCCCTGGCCTACGCCTCCGACATGACCCTGCTGGACGCCTCCCTGCGCCCGCACGAGGTCTCCTGGGATAGCGGCCGCCTGCAGGTGGCCAGCCTCGACCACGCCCTGTGGTTCCACCATCCGTCGGACTTCTCCAAGTGGCACCTCTATGTGCAGGACAGTCCCTCGGCCTCGGGTGGGCGCGGCTTCAACCGCGGTTCGATCTTCACCGAGGACGGCCGGCTCGTGGCCTCGGCGACCCAGGAAGCGCTGATCCGTTATCGTTGATAAGTGTTCACTTGCCCTGCGCGCCGCAAAGCCGCTCATTGGCGTAAGACAACAGAACATCGCTATGCGGGGCTGAGGGACGGGGAGATGAACGGTTGAGCGCGAACGCGACGTCGGCGGGACGATTGTCCCTTTCGACCATCTTCGGATTCTCCATCGCCAATTTCCCGCTGGGCTGCCTGGCCGTCGCGGTCGCGGTCTACCTGCCCCCCTATTTCGCCAGCCACCTGGGCGTCAGCCTGGCGGTGGTCGGCGGCGCCTGGATGACGGTTCGACTGATCGACGTGTTCGTCGACCCGGTGCTGGGCGTCGCGATGGACCGCACGAAGACACCGTTCGGCCGCTACCGCTTCTGGATGGCGATCGGCGCCCCGATCCTGATGGTGTCGGTCTACGCCCTGTTCCTGGCGCAGGGCGGCATCGGCCTCGGCTACTTGATCGCCTGGCTGCTGATCTACTACTTCGCCACCTCGATCCTCGGCCTCGGCCATTCGGCCTGGGGCGCCAATCTGGCGACCGAGTACCACGAGCGCAGCCGGGTTTTCGGCGTGGTCGCCATGCTGGGCGTGATCGGCGCGGTGCTGGTCCTGCTGATTCCGATCATCGAGCCGATGATCGGCCGCACCGACGCCACCGCGGTCCAGGACATGGGCTGGGCGGTGCTGGTGGTGACCCCGATCGCCATCGGCATCTGCATCCTGCGCACCCGCGAGCCGATCACGGTCGATGTGGCGGGCGAGCCGTTCCGGATGTCCGACTATCTCAGCCTGGTGGTGAAGCCGGACCTGCTGCGCCTGTTCCTGGCCCAGATGTGCCTGACGCTCGGGCCGGGCTGGATGAGCGCGCTCTACCTGTTCTTCTTCGTCGAGTCGCGCGGCTACACGACCGCCGTCGCCTCGATCCTGTTGCTGGTCTATGTGCTCGCCGGCGTCGTCGGCGCCCCGCTGACCGCGGTGATCGCGCGCCGGCTTTCAAAGCATCGCACCCTGATGCTCACCTCGACGGCCTATTCGCTGGGCCTCTGCACGGTGATGCTGATCCCCAAGGGGAACATGGTCGCCGGCATGCCGGTGATGTTCTGGTGCGGCTTCATGGCCGCCGGCTTCGACCTGATGATCCGCGCCATGCTGGCCGACGTCGGCGACCAGGTGCGGCTGGAGCAGGGCCAGGAGCGGATCAGCCTGATCTACGCCCTCAATACGCTCGCCTCGAAGATCGCCACCGCGTTTTCGATCGGCCTGACCTTCCCGCTGCTGGGCTGGCTCGGCTACGTGGCCAAGGAGGGCTACCACAACACGCCGGACGCCGTTCACCGGCTGGAATGGGTCTATATCGCCGGCCCGATCTTCTTCGTGATGCTGGGCGGCGCCTGCGTCGCCGGCTGGAAGCTGGACGCCAAGCGCCACGCCGAGATCCGCGCGGAGCTGGAGCGCCGCGACGCCGTCCAGGGTGGCGCGGTTTACGAGGAGGCGCCGATCGTCGAGGCCGTCTCCGGCCAGCCGGCGATCCCGATCCTGGCCGAGGACGGCAAGCGCTCCTGACGTTGGGGCACGGTTTCCGCAGGCGCCGATCCGTGACAGCGTAAGCCCGCGCGGCGTCTGGAGACCGCGGCGGGGAGATTCATGAGCGGCGTGATCCTGCACCACTACGACGCCTCGCCCTTCTCCGAGAAGGTGCGGGTGATGCTGGGCCTGAAGGACATGGCCTGGTCGTCCGTCCGCACCCCCAACATGATGCCCAAGCCCGACCTGGTGCCGCTGACCGGCGGCTATCGCCGCGCGCCGGTCATGCAGATCGGCGCCGACATCTATTGCGACAGCCAGGTGATCCTGGCCGAGATCGAGCGGCGCGCGCCCGAGCCGCCCATGGCGCTGGGGCTGGGCTGGGCGGTGAATCTGTGGGCCGACCGGCTGTTCTTCGGCGCGACCGTGCCGGTGATCTTCGGCGAGATCGGCCATATGACGCCGAAGGCCTTCATGGATGACCGCGAGAAGCTGTCGGGCCGGCCGTTCGACGTCGAGGCCATGGCCCGCGCCGCACCGCCAATGCGCAGCCAGTGGCGGGCCCATGCCGGCTGGATCGAGCAGGGCCTGGCCTCCGCACCCTATCTGACCGGCCGTGCGCCGGGCCTCGTCGACATCGCCGCCTATATGAACATCTGGTGGCTGCACGGTGCGCTGCCGCAGACCTACGCCAAGCTCACCGAGGGCTATTCGCGACTGGAGGGCTGGCGCGAGCGCATGGCCGCCGCCGGCCACGGGACCCGCACCGAGATCACCGGCGCCGGGGCCCTGGAGATCGCCCGCAATTCCGAACCCGCCCTGGCGCCCGCCCACGACGAGGGCGATCCATTGGGCCTCGCGCCCGGCGCGCCGGTGGTGGTGATGGCCGACGACTATGGCCGCGACCCGATCCCGGGCGCCCTTGTCGCCGCCACGCCCGAGCGCGTCGTCATTTCACGGGAGGTCGAGGACCTCGGCCGCCTGAACCTGCATTTCCCCCGCGCCGGCTTCGTGGTCGTCGCCGCGAGCTAGAGGACCAGCCCATGGAAGCCCGTATCCGCGTCACGATCGAGAACGCCGTCGCCGCCGTCCAACTGACCCGCTCGGACAAGATGAACGCCCTGGACGACGCCATGTTCGCGGCCCTGGTCCAGACCGGCGAGCGGCTGAAGACCGAGAAGGGCGTGCGCGTCATCGTGCTCAGCGGCGAGGGCCGCGCCTTCTGCGCCGGCCTCGACATGGGCAATTTCGGCAAGATGGCCTCGGGCGAGCGCGCGGGCGGCCAGTCCTCCACCGGCGAGAGCCTGGTCACCGCCAACCGCACGCCGGGCGGCTCCAACCGCGCCCAGCACGCGGTCATGGTCTGGCGCGAGCAGGCCGTGCCGGTGATCGCGGCGATCCATGGCGTGGCCTTCGGCGGCGGCTTCCAGCTGGCCCTGGGCGCCGACATCCGCTTCGTCACCGCCGACACCCGCATGTCGGTCATGGAGATCAAGTGGGGCCTGGTGCCCGACATGGCCGGCCTGGTGCTGATGAAGCGGCTGGTGCGCGACGACGTGGCCCGCGAGCTCACCTATACCGGCCGCCAGTTCACCGGCGAGGAGGCCCTCAAGATCGGCTTCGCCACCCGCGTCTGCGCCGACCCGCGCGCCGAGGCCCTGGCGCTCGCCGCCGACATCGCCGGCAAGAACCCGCATGCTATCCGCGCCGCCAAGCGCCTGCTGGACCTCGCCCCCGACGCCGACCAGGCGACCATCCTGAAGGAGGAGAGCCGCGAGCAGACCGCCCTGATCGGCTCGCCCAACCAGGTCGAGGCGGTGATGTCCAACATGCAGAAGCGCGCCGCGGTCTACGCGGACTGAGCGTGCTCACCCTCTATCACTGCGCCGACGCCCGCTCCTTCCGCGCCCTCTGGGCGCTGGAGGAGCTCGGCCTGCCCTATGAGCTGAAACTGCTGCCGTTCCCGCCGCGGGTGCTGCAGCCGGACTATCTGGCGCTCAATCCGCTGGGCACCATCCCGCTGCTGGTCGACGGCGAGACGCGGATGACGGAATCCGCGGCGATCATCCAGTACCTGGCCACCAAGGATGGACCGTCCGCCCTCTCGATCGAGCCCGGCGATCCGGCCTATGGCGCCTGGCTGAACGGCCTGCACTTCGGCGAGGCGACGCTCACCTTCCCGCAGACCCTGGTGCTCCGCTACACGCGGCTGGAGCCGAAGGAGCGACGCAATCCGCAGGTGGCCGAGGATTATGGCCGCTGGTTCGTCGCGCGCCTGCGCGGGCTGGAGGCGCGGCTGGCCGAGGGCGAGTTCTGGTGCGCCGGCCGCTTCACCGGCGCCGATATCTCCGTGGCCTACGCCTTGCTGCTGGCCACCACGCTCGGCCTGAACGAACGGTTCAGCCCCGCCATAGCCGCCTACTGGGCTCGGATGCAGGATCGCGAGGGTTTCAGTCGGGCCAAGGCGGCCCAGGCTTCCGAGGCCGCGCCGAGCTGGCAGACCTAGGGCTCGCCGGTCAGGCGCGGACGTTCCGCGCGGATGTGTTCCGCCAGGAACTCCACCGCCGCGCGCACATGGGCGGCGTCCTTGGCGTCCTCGCGCACGACCAGCCAGAGTTCTGAATCCAGTTCCGGAACGCGCGGGATGCATCGCATCAGCTCTGGCTCGTCGTCGCCGATGAAGACCGGGAGCATGCCGATGCCCAGCCCGGCGCGAAGATTGGCCACCATGTTGGTCAGGCTGTTGGAACGCAGGCGCGGAATCACGCCGGGCGCGGCGGCTTCCAGCCAGAGCGGCGGGGGCAGGGAGGCCATGTGCCCCTCCATGCCGATGATGGTGTGCCGGGCGATCTCCTCGCGCCGGCGCGGATGACCGAACCGCTCGGCATAGGCGCGGCTGCAGTAGAGGGTCCAGTTGGCGTCGGGCATGCGCCGCGCCACGATGCCCGCCCCTTCCGGCCGCGAACCGGCGCGGACCGCGATGTCGGCCTCGCCGCGCGCGATGTCGAGGCGGCGATCCTCCGACACGATCTGAATGGCGATGCCGCTATGGCGTTCCTGGAATCGGGCCGCCGCCGGGGTGAGCAGCTGGTTGGCCAGCGACTCGCTCGCCGTGACGCGCACCACGCCCTTCAGGGTCCGTTGTTCGGCCTCGATCCTGCGGGCCAGGGCCAGCACCTCGGCCTCGATGCGCTCGGCGCTTTCCACCACCCGCTGACCCGCTTCGGTCGGCCGGTAGCCGGAGCGCTGGCGGTCGAACAACCGCTGGGCCAGATCGCATTCGATCTGCCCGATCCGCCGGATCACCGTCGTCTGGTTGACGCCCAGCGTGCGCGACGCCGCCAGGGCCGAACCCGAGCGCGCGACCTCCAGCACGAAGCGCAGGTCCCCCCAGTCCATCGGCTCATACTGCGTATTTGCAGCATGGCTTGGCAATAGTGCTGATTGAGAACGCCGTTCGCCCGGCCTATTGCTCCGCCCAAGAGTTCCGGCGCACGCCGCCGCCCGTTCCCATTCCTCGATCGTCCCGACCCGCGGCAGGACCTGCCGGGGGCGGCGGAGCTACGTCATGAAACTGCACCACGACCCTGTGTCGACCACCTCCCGCGCCACCCTGATGCTGATCGAGGAGATCGGCCTGTCGATGGACACCGCCATCGTCGACCTGTTCCGGGGCGAGCATCAGGCGCCCGACTTCCTCGCGCTCAACCCCAATGGCGCGGTGCCGGTCCTTGAGGACGGCGACTTCGTGCTGACGGAGGGCTCCGCCATCCTGAAATACCTGGCGGAGGGCAGCGCCTTCTATCCGGCGACGCCGAAGGTCCGGGCGCGGATCAACCAGGCGATGGACTGGTTCAACACCGGCCTTTATCGCGATTTCGGTTATGGCCTGGTCTACGCCCAGACCCTGCCGGACTATCGCTACGAGGACGCCGCCGTGCAGGCCGCGACCCTGCATCGGGCCGAGATCCGCGCCCGCCGCTGGCTGGAGATCCTCGATCGCCACTGGCTGGCCGGGGGCGCCTATCTCTGCGGCGCCGCCCCGACCATCGCCGACCTGATGGGCGCGGTCTATGTGACCCTCGGCGACTGGATCGCCTACGACCTCTCGCCCTATCCCAATGTCGTGCGCTGGCTCCACGCGGTCCGGGCGCGGCCATCCTGGTCGGCGGTCCATGGCCCGTGGGACGCCCTGGTCGCCTCCTTTCACCAACCCATCGCGGCCTGAGGTCCAGCCATGACCAAGTCCCTGCACCATATGGCCTTCCGCTGCCGCGACTCCGAGGCGACGCGGGCCTTCTACGAGGACGTGATCGGCTTGCCGCTGGCGTCCACCCTGCCCATCGAGGCGACCACCACCGGCCGAGGGGTGCGCGCCTTGCACACCTTCTTCGAGATCAAGGATGGCTCCTACCTCGCCTTCTTCGAGGTCGACGGCCAACCGTTCGAGTTCAAGACCCAGCACGATTTCGACCTGCATATCGCGCTGGAGACCGACCTTCCGGCGCTCGCGGCGGCCGTGTCGGCGGCCAAGGCGCGCGGGCTGGAGGTGCGCGGTCCGTCCGACCACGGCTTCATCCGCTCCACCTATTTCCGCGATCCCGACGGCTATGTCGTCGAGCTGACCGTCCGCAAGCCGGGCCACGACGAGATGATGGCCCGGGAGCGCGCAAGCGCCCGGGAACGACTCGACCGTTGGACCGCGCGCCAGCCGGCCTGACCAACCCCTAAGTCCGCTTACCCCTTTGGAAACCCAAGAAGCGTCCGCGCGACCGCGTGCGGCGAAGGAGATCCCATGTCTGAACGTCACGACTTCTACCGTCACATCCACAAGGGCCTGCGCCTTGGCGGCGCCCGCCTGCTGGTGCGCCTGGGCCAGGCCGATTGGGCGCAGCCCGCGGCCTCCGCCGAGCTCCTGGCCGATCTGCGCGGCCACCTGGCCCTCGCGCGGAAACATCTCGAGCACGAGGACGCCGAGATCAACGTCATCATGCGGACCAAGGCGCTCGACCTCGGTTTGCGGCTCGACCACGATCATGCCGACCACTTCGCCGCCTTCGGGCGGCTCGAGGCGGCGATCAAGGCGACCGAACAGGCCGCCGGGATCGAGCGCGAGCGCGCCGGCCACCGCCTCTATCTCGCCTTCAGCCGCCATGTGGGCGAGGACCTGCTGCACATGGCCCGCGAGGAGGAAGAGGCCATGCCGGTGTTCCAGGCGCGCTATGACGACGGCGAGCTGCAGGCGATCGAAAACCGCATCAAGGGTTCGATCCCCCTGGATGAGCTGATCGCCTATTTCCGGCTGATACTGCCGGGCTGCGCCCCCGCGGAACGGGTGGCGCTGCTGGCCGACATCCGCGCCGGCGCGCCGGCCGAGGTCTATGCGATCGTGGAGGCCCAGGCCGCGCGCGTCGCCCTCGACGACGGCGAATGGCGCGCGCTGCAGGCGGGCCTGGCTCAGCTCCCCGCCGCGGCCTGAGCCCATTCCTCCAGCACCTGCGGGTCGGTCTCGCCCGACCGGTCCCGCAGGGCTGCGAGGCGCTCCGGATCGATCAGCCGCGACAGGGCCCAGACCGCCGCGCCGCGCACCAGGGGCGACGGATCGGCGAGCAGCCGCTCGGCCTCGGCCCCCAAAGCCGGCGATCCCGAATTGCCGATCGCGTAGAGCACGTTGCGCACGAACCGGTCGCGGCCGATGCGCTTGACCGGGTTCTTGGCGAACAGGGCGCGGAAGGCGGCGTCGTCCAGCCGGGCGAGGTCGGCGAGCGCCGGCCCCCGCAAGCCATCGCGCGCCATGAGCCGCTGCTCGTGGGCGCTCTTGGCGAACTTGTTCCACGGACAAACCGCCAGGCAGTCGTCGCAGCCATAGATTCTGTTCCCCAGGGCCCGCCGGAATTCCAGCGGGACTGGCCCCTTCAGCTCGATGGTCAGGTAGGAGATGCAGCGCCGCGCATCGAGCTGGTAGGGTGTGGGGAAGGCCCCCGTCGGGCAGATGTCGAGACAGGCGCGGCACTGGCCGCAATGGTCGGTCTCCGGCGCATCCGGCGCGAGCTCCAGCTCGGTCAGGATCGAGCCCAGGAACAGCCAGGAGCCGAACTGGCGGCTGACCAGGTTGGTGTGCTTGCCCTGCCAGCCCAGGCCGGCGCGCTCCGCCAGCGGCTTTTCCATCAGCGGCGCGGTGTCGACGAACACCTTGAGCTCGCCGCCCAGCTTGCCGGCCATCCAGCCGCCGAGCTGCTTCAGCCGCCCCTTGATCAGCTCGTGATAGTCGTCGCCCTGGGCGTAGGCCGAGATCGCCGCCCGGGTCGGGTCCTTCAGCGCCTCCAGAGGATCGGTGGCCGGCCCGTAGTTCACCCCCAGCATGATCGCCGACCGCGCGCCGGACCACATGGCGGTCGGGTGCGCGCGCCGTTCGGCCGTGTCGGCCATCCAGCCCATCTCGCCGTGGCGGCCGGCCTCGACGAACTGCGCCAGCCGCGCGCCGGCGGGCCAGGGCGCGTCGGCCGAGGCGATGCGGCAGGCGTCGAAGCCGAGTTCGGCGGCGCGGGCGCGGATCAGGTCAGAAGTCGAGGTCGTCATAATGCGGCGCCGGCGCGAGGCCGGGCCAGCGGTCGGCCAGGAGCGGCCGGAAGGCCGGTCTCGATTTCAGCTTCATGTACCAGGTCTTGACCCCGGGAAACTCCTTCCAGGGCACATCGCCGAAATAGTCGATCACCGACAGGTGGGCGGCGGCGGCGAAATCGGCCAGCGACAGGCGTCGTCCCGCCAGCCAGTCGCGATGGGCGATCAGGCCTTCCAGATAGACCATGTGTCCGCGCAGCGCCTCGCGCCCCTGGCGCAGGCTCGCCAGATCCGGCGCGCCCAGGCCCAGCAGCCGCTTCTCCATCTTCTCGTGCAGCAGGAAGCCGCCGACCTCGTAGTCGAACTTGCGGTCGAACCATTGCAGCAGGCGCCGCGCCTCCGCCCGCTCGGACGGGTCGCGGCCGAGCAGCGGCGGCTCGGGATAGGTCTCTTCCAGGTGGTCGAGGATTGCCCGGCTTTCGCACAGGACGAGCTTGCCCTCGGCCATCACCGGCGTCAGGCCCGACGGGTTCAGCTCCACCAGGTCGGCGGGCCGCTCCCAGTAGCGCACCTGGTGGTCGGTGAAGGGCAGCCGCTTCTCGCCCAGAGCCAGTCGCACCTGGCGCGAGGCGGGGTCGAGCGGGAAATGGTGGAGGATTCGTTCGGCGGTCATTCTGATCGACGGGATGTATCCGCGCAGGTAACACCATGACCCGTTAAGGGCGCGTTTACTTAAACCCCGATGCGCTCACCGGTCGCATGAACCTCGGCGAAGGCGCCTCCATGGGGCTCGGCCCGGCCGCGTGGGTCGGCGTGGATGATGACGTCGGCCTGGGGAAACTCCGCCAGCAGCCGCTTCTCGGCGGCCACGATCACCGAGTGGGCCTCTTCCAGGGTCAGCTGCGGGTCGAGATCGACGTGCATCTGCATGTGCACATAGGGCCCGGAGCTGCGCGTGCGCAGTTGGTGCACGTCGGTCAGGCGCGCGTCCTGGGTCATCAGGGCGACGATGCGCGCGCGCGCGTCCTCGGGCAGCTCATGGTCCATCAATTGGTTGGCGGCCTCGCGGAACACGCTGACCGCGCCCCAGAGCAGGAGCGCCGTGACCGCCAGGGCGGCCAGGGCGTCGACATTGTTGACCCCCATCCAGGCCGAGGCGGCGATGCCGACCAGGGCGATGATGTTGGAGGCCAGGTCGGTGGCGTAGTGGGCGCGGTCGCCGCTCACCGCCACCGAGGCGGTGCGCTTCAGGACCTGGGTCTGGGCGAAGATCAGCACGCCGGTCAGGATGGTGGAGACCACCATCACGGCGACCGCCCAGCCCTCCTGGGCCAGGGGGTGCGGCGCGGCGAGGTGGCGGATGGCCTCCTGGCCGATCAGGGCGGCCGAGGCGAAGACCAGGCCCGCCTGGACCAGGCTGGAAAAGGCCTCGGCCTTACCGTGGCCGAAGCGGTGCTCGGCGTCCGGTGGGGCGGCGGCGTAGCGGACGGCGAAGAATGTGATGGTCGAGGCCACCAGGTCCAGCGCCGAGTCCGCCATCGACGCCAGCAGCGCCACGGAACCCGAGGCCAGCCAGGCGGCCGCCTTCAACGCCACGAGCAGGGCGGCCGTGCTGACCGACATCAGGGTGACGCGGCGGGTGAGCGCGGCGCTTTCGGCGGGGGTCAGGCCACGAGGCGAGGTCATGCGCCCCAATCTAGGGG
>CAMFHW010000009.1 GCA_945952175.1 uncultured Phenylobacterium sp.
ATCCAGGCCGGGGCTCGACGCAGCGTCGGTCATGGAACGGAGCATATGCCCGCCCAGGCGGCGATGCGACAGGAACCGCCGGTTGCGCGATCATTTCTCCACGGCGGCGAGCGCGCCTTTGCCATGGGCCGGGAACCCGCTATTTGTACCGACGTTCTGGCGGAAGGCCGCACCGTCAAGCTGGACGTACGCGGCGCCGCCCCAGTGGAGACACGCGCATGCCCGCCAACGCCGTCGACAACGCCGCCAAGGACGCCAAGGCGGCCGCCAATTCCGCCGCCGAAGCCGCGGGCGAGATCGCCAGCCGCGCCGAACGCAGCTTCGCCGAAGCCGCGAAGAAGTTCGAGAAGGTGGTCGCCGAGGGCGTCGAGCAGATTCGCGCCCAGAGCCGGACCTATGCCGACACCACGGTCGAACATCTCGACGAGGCGCAACGCTATGTCGTCGAGCGCGTGCGCGAGCGTCCGCTGGTCGCCGCGGGCGCGGCCCTGGGCGTCGGCGTGCTGATCGGCCTGCTGCTGGCCGGCGGCCGGAACCGTTGATCCTCAGAAAAGCGATCCTCATCGCCTGTGGCGTCGCCGCGCTGGCCGCGGCGGCGTCGGTGTGCGTGATCGCCCTGGCCTTCGCGCTCTATGCGGCCCTGGCTCCGGCCTGGGGCCCGGCCCTGGCCGCCGCCGGGGTGGCCGGCGCCGCCATGGTGCTGATCCTGCTGGGTGGCCTGATCGCCCTGCTGGCGGCCAACCCGCCGAAGCCCAAGAAGAAGACCGCGAGCGAGGACCTGACCTCGCGCATGTTCGAACTGGCGCGCGACAAGCCTCTCGTGGCCGCCGCCGCCATCGTCGCGGCGGGCGTGGTCGCCCTGCGCAACCCGAAGATCACCGCCACCCTGGTGGCCGCCTTCATGGCCGGCCGCGGCGGGGAGAAGAAATAGCCGAACCCATCCGGGGTCAGGATCGTTGTGGGAGCGGGCGGCTTTGAGCCGCCTTTTCCTTTTCAGACGGGACCCCAGACATGTTCGTGCTGCCCGAGCTTCCTTATGACCACGCCGCCCTCGAGCCGGTGATCTCGCGAGCCACGATGCATCTGCATCACGAGAAGCATCACCAAGCCTATGTGAACACCACCAACGAGTTGCTGACCAAGGCCGACAAATCCCCCGCCAGCCTGGAGGAGGTGGTGCGCGGCGCGACCGGCGACGTCGAGCGCAAGCTGTTCAACAACGCCGCCCAGGCCTGGAACCACGCCTTCTTCTGGGTGGCGATGAGTCCCCGCAAGCTGACGCCGGGCGGCGCCCTGGCCGAGGCGATCGACAAGGCCTTCGGCGGCCTCGACAAGCTGAAGGACGCCTTCGTCACCGAAGGCGCCGGCCATTTCGGGTCCGGGTGGGTGTGGCTGGCCGCCGAGGGCGCGACCCTGAAGGTGCTGTCGACCCACGACGCCGACGACCTGCTGGTCCACAAGGGTCTGACCCCGCTGCTGGTCTGCGACCTGTGGGAGCACGCCTACTATCTGGACCACAAGAACGACCGGAAGGGCTTCCTGACCGCCTGGTTCGACGCCCTGCCCAACTGGGATCTGGCCCAGAGCCAGTACGCCGCGGCCCAGGGTTCGGGCGAGGGCTGGGCCTATCCGCCGCCCTCCGATTCGGCGCAGGGAACGGCCAGCGCGGCGGCACGTTAAGCAACAGAGGCCGGCGAGTTTCGAGTTGTCGGCGTCGATTCTATTGACGTTGACCTCCTGATCGGCAGACGCCGAGACGGTTGGTCAGACACGATACGGAGAAACCACCATGCTCGGTTGGGCGCTTACTTTCCTAGTGGTCGCGCTGATCGCCGGCCTTCTGGGCTTTACGGCCATCGCGGGGACCGCGATGGGCGTGGCCAAGATCCTGTTCTTCGTCTTCCTGGTGCTGTTCGTGGTCAGCCTCGTCATGCACATGGTGCGAGGACGCTCGATCTAGCGGTCCCATGGGACTGTTCGAGGAGACGCCCTTCCGGCTTCCGGAGGGGCGTTTTCTTTTTGGGCTCACGCGCGGGCGCGGCGATCCAGCGACCAGGTGCGGAACGGCTGGTAGGCGACCCGCTCGAAGGCGAGGGCGCGGACGTGGATCTCGGTCTCACCGATCTCGATCAGGTTGAAGCTTGGCGGCACGCCCCGCTCGCGCACCGACAGGGTGCCCGCGCCGACGCCATGGGTGCGGCCGTCGCCGAAGGGATAGGTCCAGGCGAAGGGCGCATGAATGTGGCCGGTGAGCACCAGATCGATCCCGGCCTCGGCGAACCGTTGCGCCGCCCGCGCGCCGCCCCAGACCTTGCCGGTCATCGGACCGCCGAGCATTTCCAGCAGGGGATGATGACAGACCACGACGCGGGCGACGTCGACCGGGGTCGAGGCCATCCAGGCGCAGGCCGCGTCGACCTGGCCCGTGGAGATCTGGCCCTTGGACCAGTTGGCGCGCGGCTGGACACCCCGGGCGGTGTTGAGGCCGAACACCGCCAGGCCCGGCGCCAGAAGGGCCTGGTTATCGGCGCCGCCGACCGCCGTCTCGTAGCGCGCGAAAGGGGCGAAGAACCGCTCGATCCAGGCGAGGTAGGGCGCATCGTGATTGCCGGGCACCGAGAGCAGGGGCCGGGGCAGGCGCGCCAGCCAGCCGGCGGCGGCGGCGAATTCCGGCTTCTCGGCGAACTGGGTTAGATCGCCGGAGACGATGACCGCGTCCGGGGCCTCCGCAGCCAGCAGCTCCACCGCGGCCGCGACCGCGGCGACGTTCTCGCCGCCGAAGTGGATGTCCGACAGGTGGGCGAGCCGGATCATTCGGCGGATGGCTCCGGCGGCGGGGCCAGGACGCGCGCGACATGGGAGTTCCAGCGCACCTCCACCGCCGACTTCAGGCGCACGGGCTCGCCGTCGAGTACGGCTGGCAGCCCCGACGAGCCCCAGAGGCGGGCCTGCCGGCAGGGCATGAACTGGACCGCCGGGTCGCGCCGCCAGTCGCCGGTCATGGCGTTGAAGGCCAGGCGGAAGGCCTCGGCGGCGTCCGCCGGATTGAGCACGTCGGCCTCCAGCACCCGGGCCTCGTCGCTGAGGATCTTGGAGGCCAGGGGGCAGATGAAGCTGACCGCCTCGGCCTTGCCCCGCGCGCCGCCGTCGAGGCTGTAGCGCAGGCGGCCGGCGAAGGCGCGGCGCCAGGCCAGGTATCCACGACGCCACGCCGCCCTCAGGTCGCCGCGCCGCGCCGCCTCCCGCGCGGGGGCCCAGAGCGCCGGGGCGCCGAGGATGGCGGCGACCAGGAAGGAGCGGCCCTCGACCTCGCCGCCGCCGATCGCCCGCGGCTCGCCGGTCTCCAGCGCCGAGCGCAGGGCCTGCGCCCAGGGCACGCGGCCATAGATGGCGTAGGGCAGCATGTTCATGGTGCCGCCGGGCAGGGGCGCGACCAGGGGGCCGTCGCGGCCGCACAGCTCGACTGCGCTGCGGGCGGTGCCGTCGCCGGCCAGGACGGCCACGAGATCGGGGGCCGCGTCGACCGCGCGCTTCAGGCAGGCCTCGATGTCGGAACCGTCGGACGCCTGGACCCGCGCCGCGATCCCGAGCTCGGACAGCAGGGCGCGCGCCTCGTCGGGCGCCTGGGGCCCCACGCTGCCCGACGCGACATTGGCGACCAGCTCGATACGGCGGATGGCGGCGGGCATGGGCTCTTTGGCGTTGTGGCGAACCACCGAAACGGCGCAGGCTGTTTCCGGTTCCGGCGGAACCGCTCCCCGCCAGGGGACGTTGGGGCGTAGGACGGGGATAAGCGGGAGAGCGAATGATGCTCAGCACCAAACTGCTCAAACCGTGTCGCGCCGTGGCCGCGGCCGGCCTCTTGGCCGCCGCCTGCACCACCACCGGCAATACGGAACGCAACGCCGCGGGCGGCGCGGCGCTCGGCGCGCTGGCCGGCGCGGTGATCGGCAACAATGTGGGCCACGGCGACGCCGCGGCCGGCGCCGCGCTCGGCGCGGCCATCGGCGGCACGGCCGGCGCTATCAAGGGCTGCCGCGAGGACGGCGGCTGCGGCGCCAGCGCCCCGAACCATCGCCAGTATTACGACGAGCGCGCGGGCCGCTATTACTACTACGACCCGGCGACCGGCCGTTATTTCTGGGAGGACGGCAGTCCCCGGTAATGGGGACAGCTAGGTCTGGTTTGAAAGGGGCGGTCGGCTATGCTGGCCGCCCCTTGTTCATGTGGGATTTCCAAGAGGGCTGGCGATGCGTGGGATCGGGACGGCGGCGGTTTTGGTGATGGCGGCGGCTCTGGCGAGCTGCGGCACGGTCAAGAATCCGCGGGATCGGATCGTCAAGCCGACGCGCGAATGCGCGGACGTGACGGTGCAGATCTATTTCGAGCCGCAATCGGCCGAGGTGACCAAGGAAGGCCGCGCGGTGCTTAAGGCCGCCGCCGCCCAGGCCAAGGGCTGCACGGTCTCGCAGGTCTCGGTGCTGGGCCTGGCCGACGCCGCCGGCGCGCCGGACGCCAACCTCGCCCTGTCTGAAAAGCGCGCCCAGGCGGTGGCCCAGGCGCTGAAGGCCACCGGCCTGCCGGCCGCCACCTTCGAGACCGCCGCCGCCGGCCAGGCGGGCGCGATCACCGCCGCGGGCGACGCGCGGCCCCTGCGCCGGCGCGCCGACGTCACCCTGAAGCTCGCCCAGCCCAAGCGCTGAGCGGGCCTCGGCCCGCGCTCGAAAACGCGCACAAAAAGATCGGCGGGCCGGGGGCCCGCCGAGTTTGTTGCATCATCGAGAAAAGGGGTGCGGAGACGGCAGACCGGCATGTCGCCGGCCTCAAGTCGGGGGGGGCGTCGCCGCCTCCGCATCTGAAGAACCCGCGCGTCGGATCATCGTTCCCGTCGAGGGCGAAATTTTTTCGCGGACTCGAAAAACGCTTCAGTTGGCGTCGAGATTGACCGTCGGCATGGCGTCGAACTCCGCCTTGGTCAGGGGGGTCGACAGGCCATCGGCCGTCTGGACCAGGCCGTTGAAGGCCAGGCTGTGCGGGCCGGCGGGGCGCGGGCCCTTGGGGCGGACCAGCACCTGGGCCGGATGGCCGTCGGCGCCGTAGATCACCCGCTCGACAACGCCGAGGACGACGCCGCCGGCGCCCTTGACCGGGCGGCCTTCCAGCGAACCGGAGCCGCCCTGGGCCGCCGCGGCGGAGGCACCGAGCAGGATGGCGAGGGACAGGACGGACGCGCGAAACATGTTCATGGGCCTTAGATGGGAGCCGTCCCCCGGCGCCGACAAGGCCTAATCGGCGACTATGGCCGCGCCGAGGCGGAACGCCATCCGCCACTGCCGCGTTTCTTTCCCTGCGGGCGCGCCGCCCGTTCAATGGGGGATCGCATCATGATCCGCGGAATCGAGAGCCCCTATGAAGGGGTCGTCCATCTGGCGCCCTCGCCGCGCCACCGGCCCGGGCGCCGGCGCCTGGCGGCCCTGTGCGTCGTGGTCTCCATCGCGCTGGCGGGCGGGCTGATCGGCCAGCTCACGGCGCACCGCGATGCGTCCCACCCCATTCCGCCGGGGCCCTTCAGCTATTTCCCGACCTAGTTCTGTAAGGAGTTTCACATGGCCAGTCCGATGCGGGGGCATCCGACCCTGAGTGCGACGCGTGCGCGCCAGGGCCGCTGGGGACGGCACGTCCTCTGGGTTCTCCTCGCCTCGACCGCGCTGGCGGCCCTGGCCCTGTTCGGCGCCTGGACCTGGAAGGCGCCCGACCTCGCCGCGTCCGAGCAGCACAACGCCAAGCAACCGGCCGCGGCGCGGAGCTTCGACATGGGCGCGCCGGTCGCGCAGCAGAAGCCGGGCACGCCGACCCTGCAGTAATCCGCGTCGACGATCCGGATATGGAACGGCCGCCCATCGGGCGGCCGTTCTGCTTTTGCGAGATAGCTAGAGGACCGACCGGCCGCGCACGGCGCGGATGACGAAGCTCGCCACCAGCATCACCAGGAAGATCACGAACAGCACCTTGGCCACCGTCGCGGCGAACCCCGCCAATCCGACGAAGCCCAGGAAGCCCGCCAGGATGGCGAGCAGCGCGAAGACGATGGCCCAGCTGAGCATGGCGTGGCTCCCGCGATCGGCGGACGCCCGTTGCGCCCGTCCTTACGGGATCAACGCCGGCGAACCGGCGCCGTTCCGGTCTCGGCTAGGCCGCCTTCCGGGTGCTGCGCGGATGGAAGAACAACGCCTGGCCGATCGCCGCCTTCACCGTCTCCGGCTGGAAGGGCTTGGTGATCAGGAAGGTCGGCTCCGGACGCTCCCCGGTCAGCAGACGCTCGGGGAAGGCGGTGATGAAGATCACCGGCACGTCGAGGCGGGCCAGGATGTCCTTCACCGCGTCGATGCCCGACGAGCCATCGGCCAGCTGGATGTCGGCCAGCACCAGGCCCGGCGTCTTGCGGGCGACCGCGTCGACGGCCTCGGTGCGGGTGGCGGCGATGTCGACCACGGTGTGGCCGAGCTCGGTCACCAGGGCCTCGATGTCGGCGGCGATCACCGGCTCGTCCTCGATGATCAGGACGTCGGTGGCGAGTTCGGCGTCGATCTCGGCCTGGGCGTCGGCGATCAGCTTCTCGACCTCGGAGAAGTCGGCGCCCAGGATCTGAGCGGCTTCCGAGGGGGTGAAGCCTTCAAGGGCGGTGAGCAGAAAGGCCTGGCGCGAGCGGGGCGCGATGCGCATCAGCCGGCGGCTGGCGTCCTCCTGGCCGCTGCCGCCGGATTCCGGAACGGTCTCGAGCTGGGCGCCGGTGGAGCACCAGATGGCGTGGAACACGTGATAGAGCGCGACGCGGGGCGTCAGATTGGCTTCGAGGACGCGTTCGCCCGCGGCCAGAGCTTCGAGCGCCACGCGCACATAGTGGTCGCCGGTCGTCTGATCGCCGGTCAGCGCACGGGCGTAACGGCGGACATAGGGCAGGTGCGGCGCAAGCCGGGCAAGAAGGCTCAAAGGAATTCCCCTCCCGTTGATCCAAGCAGTCGCGGCCGCCGACGGCGTCGCAACCCAACATAAGGCCCGAAACGCTTCCTGAGGGAACCGGTTCCCTGTTAGCCACGTTTTCTGCATCCTAAGTGCCGGTTTTTCGGGAACCTGAAGCGGAGCGGGGCGTTGACGGGCGACGAGGATCAACCGAGGGGACCGGGGCCGCGAGAGCGGGACGCCGAAAGCATGATCGAGCAACAACCCAATTCGGACCGGCGGCGGAACTCCGCGGCGCTGGACGAGGCCCGCCTGCGCCAGCAGGCGATCGGCGTGCGTCTGCGCCAAATGTTCGACGATGTCGTCAACGAGCCGGTGCCGGACGCGTTCCTGGACATCTTGCGCAAGGCGGATCAGCGTTCGTCGGAGAACGGCTGATGGCGGATTACATGTCCCGAAACGCGGGCCGCGATCCCGCGGACGACGAGGCGTTCAAGAAGGAGCTGGTGGCGCTCATTCCGCACCTGCGCGCCTTCGCACGCACCCTGGCGGGCGACCCCGCCTCGGCCGACGACCTGGCCCAGGACGCGATGGTCAAGGCCTGGGACGCGCGGGCCTCGTTCCAGATGGGCACCAACATGAAGGCCTGGACCTTCATGATCCTGCGCAACCAGTTCTATTCCGAGAAGCGCCGCTCCTGGCGCCAGAGCCAGCTCGACCAGGAAGCCGCCGAGCGGACCCTGGTGGCGGTGGACGATCCGGAAGCCCCCGTGGCCCTGGACGAGCTGCGCCAGGGGCTGGCCATGCTGCCGGCCGAACAGCGCGAGGCCCTGATCCTCGTGGGCGCCGGCGGGTTCGCCTATGAGGAGGCGGCCGACATCTGCGGCTGCGCGGTGGGCACGGTGAAGAGCCGCGTCAGCCGGGCGCGCCGGGCCCTGCACGCCATTCTGGACGACGGAGCCTATGAGCGCGATGGTGCGGCCGCCGG
This sequence comes from uncultured Phenylobacterium sp., assembly GCA_945952175.1. Taxonomy (GTDB): domain Bacteria; phylum Pseudomonadota; class Alphaproteobacteria; order Caulobacterales; family Caulobacteraceae; genus Phenylobacterium. The sequence continues at coordinate 7,949 of CAMFHW010000009.1, forward strand.
CGACGCCATGCGCGCGATCCTTGCGGACGCGGAGCGGCTTTCCACCGTCCGGTAACGGACGGCGATAGGCATGATCAGCTCCCCGTGGGGTTCGCTATCCACCATCCGGGTCCGCCTCACGGCGGCCCTGGCGGCGGCCCTCCTGCCCGTGCTGATCCTCGGCGCGGTGCAATCGACATTGGCCTTCCGCCGCGAGGCCGAGGCGCGGCGTGAAAGCCTGACCGCGGCGGCCGAGCGCGCCGCCTCGACGGCGCGGGCGCGGATGGAGGCGGCCAACATCCTGCTGGAAACGCTGGCGCCGCATTCCGTCGGCTTCCAGTGCGCCCAACGGCTGGGAGAAATCACCGAGCGGCTGCCGGGCTATTCCAACCTGATCCGTTTCGACCGGGTCGGCCGGGTCGCCTGCGCGGCGCACGACGTGCCGCAGGATCCCGCCCGGGAGAACCGCGCCTGGTTCCAGAGCCTGGTGCGCGGCGACAACCTGGTGGTCACGCGCGACCCCGGCGCCATCTATTCGAACCAGCCCGCCCTGCTGACCGCCGTGCGCGCCTCCATGCCGGACGGGACCTTCGACGGCGGCCTGGTGGCGGTGATCTCGCTGCACAGCCTGGCGCCCAATCTCGACGGCGTCGCCCTGCCGGCCAAGGCCGAGGTCGCCCTGGTCGATTCCGAGGGCCGCTACATCAACTTCACCGACGTGGCGGCCTTCCCCGACCTGCCCCACGACTGGCGCGCGCGCACCGACAAGGCTGGCTCGCTGGTCTGGTACGCCACCGACCGGCGCGCCCAGCGCCGCGTCTTCACCGCCGCGCCCCTGGTCGGGGACGACCTCTATGTCGTGCTGTCGGCGAAGTCCCAGAACCTGTTCTCGTTCGCCGAGCTCAATCCGCTGACGGGCCTCGCCTTCCCGCTGCTGACCTTCGCGCTGGCCCTGCTCGCGGTGCTGGTGGCGACGGAGCGGGTGGTGATCCGCTGGATCGCCTATCTGCAGCGCATCGCCGCCCTCTATGCCCGGGGCCGCCTGTCCGTGCGGCCGATCCAGGCCGAGCAGGCCCCGCCCGAGATCCGCGACCTGGCCGAGACCCTGGAGGACATGGCCGACGCCATCGTCGGCCGCGACGCCTCGCTGCGCGACAGCCTCGCCCAGAAGGACGCGCTGATGCGCGAGATCCACCACCGGGTGAAGAACAACCTGCAGGTCATCTCGTCCCTGCTGAACATGCAGCAGCGGGCCCTGTCGGACCCGGCGGCGCGGGCGGCCATGTCGGACACCCGCCAGCGGATCACCGCGCTCGCCCTGATCTACCGCGCCCTCTACCAGGGCCCCGACCTGAAGCGGGTGGACCTGCGCAGCTTCCTGGAGGAGCTGACCGCCCAGCTGATCGCCGCCGACGCCCTGCATGGCGGGGCGATCGAAACCGAGCTGCACGTCGACGCCCTGATCATCGACCCCGACCGCCTGGCGCCGCTGGCCCTGTTCGCGGTCGAGGCGATCACCAACGCCCAGAAGCACGCTTTCGCCGGCAAGGGCGGGCGCCTGACCCTGGACTTCACCGTCGAGGGCGACGAGGCCACCCTGAAGATCGGCGACGACGGCCAGGCCTCCGACGACGCCCTGGTGGCCAGCGGCGTCGGCCGCACCCTGATGACCGCCTTCGCCCGCCAGCTCCGCGGGCGCACGGAGCTCAGCCGCAACGCCGCCGGGGGTATCACCGCAAAGCTGACATTCCCTGTGAGCACCGGCGATCTGACGGCGCGGACCCAGGCCGCCGCCGGGAACCAAGCCGCGGCTTGACCGTTGCCTTCTCCGCGAATTCCAAACGACCTCGGAGAACAGAAGTCATGCGCAAGATCGCCCTCCTGGCCCTCGTCGCGGCCAGCCTCGCCGTCCCCGCCTGCAATACCGTCTCGGGCGCGGGCAGGGACGTCACGGCCGCCGGCAAGGCCGTGACGAGCACGGCGGAAGACGCCAAGCACTAAGGGCCTGCAGGCCCTGGTGCGAACCCCGTCGCGGCGACGCGGCGGGGTTTCGCATGTCCGGCGTCTCGCGCGGGATCAGGCCGCGACGCTGAAGGCGGGGTTGCGGGCGTAAAGGCCGGCGCGTCCGGCCACAGGCTGGAAAGCCTCGCCGAGCCCATGGGGCGCCTCGTCCAGGCCCAGGAACAGGAAACCGTCCGGGCTGATGGCCCGCGCCAGGTTCTCGATCAGCCGCGGCCGGGCGTTGGGCGTCAGCCCGCCCAGCACGTTGCGGCAGAAGATCACGTCGAAACGGCCGGCGGCCGAGAGGTCGGAGACCAGGTTGATGCGCCGCCAGCGCACCATCTGACGGATGCGCGGCGCCAGCGCCCACATCTCGTCGGCCTTCTCGAAGTGGCGCACGAGGCTGCGGATCGGCAGGCCGCGCTGGATCTCGAACTGGGTGTAGAGTCCGCTCTGGGCCTTCTCCAGCGCCCGCTCGGACAGGTCGGAGGCGAACAGCTCGACCCGCGCGCCCGGCGCCAGCGCGCCCCGCTCCTCCTCGACGATCATCGCCAGGGAATAGACTTCCTGGCCGGAGCCGCAGGCCGCGCTCCAGACGCGGACCGGCTCGCCTTCGCGCAGGCGGGCGAGCGTCGGCAGCACCTCGGCGCGGAACAGGTCGAACGGCGTACGGTCGCGGAAGAACGCGGTCTCGGCGGCGGCCATGGCCTCGACCACGCCCCAGGCCAGGCGATCCTCGCGCCGCTCCTTCAGGGCGCCGATCAGGTCGTCGATCGCCCCGAAACCCTCGCGGCGGGCCACCGGACCCAGCCGGCTCTCGATCAGGTAGGTCTTGGCCGGATCGACCATCAGGCCCGCGCGCTGCGCGCAGATCTGGGCGATCAGCTCGCAATCCTCAGAGGTCATGCCAGGCCCACCTCCGCGAACTTGGAGGCGATGATGTCGCCGTCGAAGGGCTTCATGATGTATTCGCGCGCGCCGGCGTCCAGCGCCTCGCGGATGCGGTCGAGGTCGTTCTCGACGGTGCAGAACACCACGGCCGGACGGTCGCCGCCCGGCTCCTGGCGCAGGTGGCGCAGGAACTCGATGCCGTTCATCACCGGCATGTTCCAGTCCAGCAGGATGGCGTCGGGCATGGCCGCGCGGCACCAGGCGAGCGCCTCCATCCCGTCGGACGCCTCGGCGATCTCGAAGCCGATGTCCTCCAGGATGCGGCGGGCCACCTTGCGGATCACCCGGCTGTCGTCGACGACAAGGCAGGTCTTCAACGGACGTCCTCCACGGACGACCGTTTTCGCGCTTCGATGGTTAAGGAGGGGTGTGGCCGCGGGTCATTTTCTGCGGCGCCCGCCGATCAGGGGCGGCCCGGGACCGTCGCCGCGAAGGTGACCTTCTCCTCCGCCGCGTCGGCGAAGACCCGCCCGCCCGCGTCGCGCACGAACAGATGGACGTAGTAGGCCTGGACCCAATGGCCGTGCAGGCCCTCGGTCATCGGCTCGCCCCGCAGGCCGGCCGCCACCTCGGCGCGCAGCCGCGCCTTGGGGCCCTTGGCCTCGACGGCGATGGCGACCGAGTCCTCCTGGTCGACGGCGCGGATCTGGGCGGTCCCCCCGGTCGGCAGGGCCGCGCCGGCGAGCTGGGCGAGGTTCAGCAGGGTGCGGGCGGCGGGCTTGGCGAGCGCGGGGCTCTCCACCTGCCAGTCGAGCTCGGCTCGCATGTGGCCGAACAGGCCCTGGGCCAGCTTGGCGAGCTCGCGCGGATCGAACGTCTCGGCCGAGGCCGAGGCGCCGAACGCCACCCGGCTGAAGGCCAAGAGGTCGGCCAGCTTGCGCGCGGAGCCCGAGATCAGGCCCATGGCCTCCTCGCGCATATCCTGGGCCGAAGGGTCCTCGAGCAGGTCGAGCCCGGAGACGATGGCGCTCGCGGGGCTGATGAAGTCGTGGCACATGCGCGCCGCCAGATAGGCGGCCACCTCGGCGGTGCGGGGCGCGGGACGGGCTTCCGACGTGGGGGCGTTGAAGGCGGGCTCGCTCATGGGCATCGGAATCTGGCCTGATTTGGCGCTTTGGCAAACTCGCGCGCGCAGTTAGGAAACCAGCCCATGGGCGGTTCCGATCCCTTTCTCGAACCGGGCGTGCTGGTGCGCCACCCTACCCAACCCGAATGGGGCGTGGGGCAGATTCAAAGTGTCGCAGGAGCCAAGGTGACGGTGAGTTTCGAGGAGGCGGGCAAGCAGGTGATCGATGCGCGCGTCGTGCGCCTGGTGTTCGAGGGCGAGGATCCGCGGGAGATGCGCCGATGATCAACGCCGCCCACGACATCGGCCCGATCCTGGCCGACATCTGCGAGGAGGCCGGCCGGCTGATCCTGCCGCTGTGGAAGTCGGACCTGACCGTCCACACCAAGTCCGACGAAAGCCCGGTGACCGAAGCCGACCGGCGCGGCGAGGCCCTGATCCTCGAGCGGCTGGCCGCCAAGTTCCCCGGCATGCACGTGATTTCCGAGGAGGACGCCAGCGAGTTCGGCACGCCCGAAGAGGTGGGTCGCCAGTTCTTCCTGGTCGACCCGGTGGACGGCACCAAGGCCTTCGTGCGCGGCGATCCGAACTTCACGGTCAATATCGCCCTGGTCGAGGACGGCCAGCCGGTGGCCGGCGCCGTCTGCGCCCCAGCGACCGGCGAGACCTGGTTCACCCAGGACGGCCAGGCGATGAAGCGCGTCGAGGGCGGCGCCACGCGGCCGATCCGCGCCCGGGACTGGCCGCAGGGGCGCGCCGTGGCCCTGGTCAGCCACACCATGAAGCCCGAGACCATCGCCGACCTCATCGCCAAGTACGGCTTCGACGAACCCAAGCCGATGGATTCCTCGATCAAGTTCTGCCGCATCGCCGAGGGGTCGGCCGACCTCTATCCCCGGCACGGGCCGACCATGGAATGGGACATCGCCGCCGGCCATGCGGTGCTGGCCGCCGCAGGCGGCTCGGTGGCGGCCGAGGACGGCTCGGTCTTCGTCTATGGGAAGGCCGACAAGGGCTTCCGAAACGGCTGGTTCGTCGCGCGCGGCGCTTAGGACGCATCAAAACTCGGACGTCATGGCCGGGCTTGTCCCGGCCACCCATGATCTCCGAAGTTTGAGGTTGGCCGGAAGCTCAGGCGCGTATGGGTCGCCGGGACAGGCCCCGGCGATGACGGCGGATGGGTTGGAGTCTAGGTGATCCGCTCGCCGCGCCAAGTGGCTTCGTCGACGGTGGCGGCCGGTTCGACCGAAGGGCCGACGAGCGGCCGCAGGCCGGCCCGGGCCGCCTCGCGTGACGCCGCCAGGTGACCGAAGCTGAGCGCCAGGCACAGCACGAAGCCGATCAGGAAGCCGGTGACGGCCAGCCAGACGAACGGCTTCACCATTTCGATCGGTTCATCGGCCTGGATGGCGGGCGACATCGGGCGATCCCCGGTCTCGTGCGGTTGCGGACGCGTACAGACTAGGAACGAGCGGGCGCGCGAGCAGTTGCACCGCGCTGCAGCGAAATGCAGTCGAGGCCGGGGCTCAGACCTGCGACCACATCCGCAGGAGGTTGTGGTAGGTCCCGGCCAGGCTGACGACTTCGGGCTCGCCCTGGCCGAGCCGGGCTGACAGGTCCTGGATGGCGCTGTCGAGATTGAACAGCAGGGTGCGCTGCTCGTCGGATCGCACCATCGACTGGGCCCAGAAGAACGAGGCCCAGCGCGAGCCGCGCGTGATCGGCGCCACCCTGTGCAGGGACGAGGCCGGATAGAGGATCAGGTCACCGGCCGGCAGCTTGACCGCATGCTCCCCGAAGCTGTCCTCGACGACCAGCTCGCCGCCGTCATAGTCGTCGGGATCGGTCAGGAAGAGGGTGGCCGAGACGTCGGTGCGGAACCGCACGGGTCCCGCGAAGCGGATGGCGTTGTCGACGTGGGTGTCGAACGCCATGCCTTCGTCATAACGGTTGAAGAGCGGCGGGAAGACGCGCAGCGGCAGGGCGGCCGAGACGAACTGCGGATTGCGGCCGAGCGCGCCCAGGATGATCTCGCCGAGTTCGCGCGCGACCGGAGCGTCCTCCGGGACCTGCAGGTTGCGCTTGGCCATGGCCGACTGCTCGCCGGCCGTGACCTTGCCATCCACCCAGTCGCTGGCGGCCAGGCGGTCCCGGAACCGGGCCACCTGGTCGGGGGTCAGCACGCCTTCGATATGCAGCAGCATGCGGCCTAGCTAACCCGTTCACGCCCGCGCGGCAAGACCTAGAAGGTGGTTCCGACCGAGACGATGAAGGTGCGTCCCGCCGCCGGCACCGCCCGGTTGCCGAACACCTGGGTGTAGTTCAGCCGGTCGGTGAGGTTGTAGACGTTGAGCGAGACCCGCCAGTCGTCGCGCTTGTAGCTGACGAAGGCGTCGACCGTGACGTTCTCCGGCGCCTGGGCGATGCGGGCCGCCGTCAGCGCGCCGCGGTCGGTGTAGGAGACGCTGCGGGCCGTGTAGGTCAGGTTCTGCTTGTCCTGGTAGACGATGTCGCCGCCGGCGGTCAGGCCCTCGATCCAGGAGCCGAAGTCGTAGCTGGTGTAGAACGAGGCCGAGTTCTTCGGCACGAACACCACCTGTTGGCCGACGGCCACGGTGTTCAGCACCGGGATCGCGGCGGTCACGCCCACCGGGCAGACGATGTTGGTCGGCGTGCCGGTGGTCGAGGTCGGCACGGCGCAGTTGGCGAAGCTCTCCTTGATCTTGGCGTCCAGCCAGGCGTAGCCGAGCGACACGGTCCAGGCGTCGGTGAGCTTGCCGGTCAGGCCGAACTCGATCCCCTTCACCTCCTGGCGCTCCCCCGACTGGGCCTGGACGAAGCCTGTCGCAGGGTCGGTCTGCAGGGCGTTGTTCTTCTTCACGTCGAAGATCGAGGCGGTCAGCGAGGCGCGGTTGCCCAGCACGCCGACCTTGGCGCCGGCCTCCCAGACCTCGCTCTCCTCAGGCGCCAGGTCCTTGGCGGTGAGGGCCACCGCGGTGGCCGCGCCGACCACCGACGTACCCTGAGGCGTCTGCGACTTGCCCCAGGAGAGGTAGTAGGTCTGGCTGTCGGACGGCTCATAGACCACGCTCAGGCGCGGGCTGGTGAGGTTCGACTTCACCTTCAGCCCGCCGACCGGGGCCTCCAGGCCGTTCATCTGCAGGGTGTCGAGCTCGGCCTCGTAGCGCTCGTAGCGCAGCGAGCCGATGATCGAGAGCTGGTCGGTCAGCCACAGCCGGTCCGTGAGGAAGACGCCGAGATCGGTCGCCTCCCCCTCGGTCTTCAGGGCCGCGGTCGCCGCGACATTGGTGAAGACCGTGCCGCCCAGCACGTTGGTGGTGCAGTTGGCCGTGCCGGTGGCGGGGCAGGTGATGTTCACGCCCGGGACCGGCCGGAACACGCCGTAGCCCGCCGGGAAGTTCGGGTTCGGATTGACCAGCGGGTGCGGGATGCTCGGCCGCGTGCTGATGCCGGCCGGCAGGGTGTAGGCGAAGAACTGCTTGTCGTTGTGCTGGTAGGAGACGTCGGTCCCGACGATCAGCAGGTTGCGCAGGCCACCAAACTTCAGATCCATCCGGGCGGTGGAGATGTTCTGGGCGCCCCAGCTGTCCTGGTCGTAGGGGCTGGACCCGCCGATGCCGCCGAACGCTTCGGTGGCGGGATTGTTGTCGAACAGGGCCGTGGTGCAGGCCGCGTTGCACTGGTCGGTGGTCGTGTACTGGAAGTAGCGCGAATAGACGCCGACCCGGCTGTCGGACGTGAAGGTGAGCCAGTCGTTGGCCTTGTGGCTGAACCGCGCCGTCAGGATGTCGGCGTCGGTGCGGTCGGTGTCGGCGTTGAAGCCCAGGAAGCTGGAGCGCTCGACCCCGACGCCGTACTCGGTGGCCGGCAGGGCGATGATCTGGCCCGGCGGCTGGACGATGGTGATGCCGTAGTCCGGCACCCGCTTGTCGTGCTGGTGCAGGTAGCTGAGCGTCAGGCTGGTGTTCGTGCCGAGGCCGAAGCCGACCGACAGGGCCGCGCCCCAGCGGTCGGACTTGATGTGGTCGCGGTCGACCACGCCGGTGGAGTTGGCCATCAGGTTCAGCCGCACCGCCGTCGTGTCGTTGATCACGTGGTTGATGTCGGCCAGACCGCGATAATAGTCGCCGTTGCCCGCATAGGCGTCGAGGCTGGTGAAGTCCTTGATTTGCGGGGTCTTGGAGACGGTGTTGATCACCCCGCCGGTGGTGCCGCGGCCGAACATCGCGCCGGACGGCCCCTTCAGGACCTGGACTTCCTGATAGTTGAAGCTGTCGCGGGTGTAGACGCCGAAGTCGCGCAGGCCGTCGATATAGACGTCGTCCTTGGAATCGAAGCCGCGGATCTTGAACTGGTCGCCGTTCAGGGTGCCGCCCTCGCCGATGGCGATGGTGATGCCGGGCACGTTGCGCAGGGCCTGCTCCAGGCTGGCGACGCCCTGGTTCCTGAGCTGGGCCTGGTTGATGACGCTGATCGCCTGGGGGGTGTCCTGCACCGTGGCCGGCATGACCGACAGGCCGGTATTGGTGTCGAGCGCGCTCTTCTGGCCGTTGACCGTGACGCCGGAGACCTCGGTCGCGCCGTCCGCGTCCGCCGCGGCGTCGGCCGCGTGCGCCACGCTCGCCAGGCCCGCCGTGGCCGCCAGAACCGCCGCGCCGAGCCGGTAGGCCCGCTTCTTCCGATAAGCGACGACGCCGCCCCCAACCCCGATCATGAACCCTCTCGCTCACTCTGAACTGATATTGCGAGGCGTTCTTAGTTGCAGCTTTACAGGATGGCAATGCGAGTCATTCGCAAATGCAGCGAAAACGACACGGAACCGTGGCGCCCCGCCCTCTTCCCGCCTTGCCAAGCGGCCGGGGCGGCCCAGATTCCAGGGCAAGAGCACCGGGAGAAACGCAGATGGAATTCGAGACCGTCGCCTATGAGGCGCGGGGCGAGGTGGCGATCGTCACCCTGAACCGGCCGGACAAGCTGAACGCGATCAACGCCGACCTGCGGCGCGATGTCGACGAGGCCTTCGCCCGGGCGCGGGACGATGACGCCATCCGCGCGGTGGTGATGACGGGCGCCGGCCGCGGCTTCTGCTCCGGCGCGGACCTGACGGGCACGCCGCCGACCCCGGGAACGGACCAGAACAGCCGCCTCGACGACATGGGCTGGGTCGGCCACTGGGCGCGGCTGTTCCACGACTTCGACAAGCCGCTGATCGGGGCGATCAACGGGGTCTGCGCCGGCGCCGGCATGAGCGCGGCCCTGGCCTGCGACGTCCGCATCGGCTCGCCGGCCGCGCGGTTCAAGACCACCTTCGTCGAGCGCAGCCTGTCGCCGGATTCCGGGATGAGCTGGTTCCTGCCGCGCATCGTCGGCTATGCGGCGGCCGCCGACCTGATCATGACCAGCCGCATGGTGGAGGCTGAGGAGGCCAAGGCGCTCGGCCTGCTCAACCGGATCGTCGAGGGCGACCTGATCGCGGCCGCCGTGGCCTATGCGCAGGAGATGACCCGCTGGCCGCCGCTCGCCGTGCGCATGGCCAAGAAGGTGCTGCAGCACAACCAGGAGGCCGACTTGGCCTCTGCGCTGAGGTACGAATCGGTCGGCCTCGGCTTCGCGCGACGCGCGGTGAACGACGCCCGGGAATCGCTCGCCTCGTTCCGCGAGAAGCGCAAAGGCGTCTACACGGGGACCTGATTTCGGCCCATAAGGCGGCCGAAGCACTCTGGAGACCCGCCATGGCCCTCGACACCGCCGCCGACGCCAAGACATTCGACTGGGAGGACCCGCTGGACCTGGGCTCGCGGCTTTCCGAGGACGAACGCATGGTGTGGGACGCCGCCCGCAGCTACGCCCGCGAGAAGCTGCTGCCCCGCGTGGTCTCGGCCTTCGCCGAGGAGCGGTTCGACCGCGAGATCATGAACGAAATGGGCGAGCTGGGCTTCCTCGGCCCGACGCTGCCGGAGGAATACGGCGGCGCCGGCGTCAACCACGTGGCCTATGGGCTGATCGCGCGCGAGATCGAGGCGATCGACAGCGGCTATCGCTCGGCCATGAGCGTGCAGTCCTCGCTGGTCATGTACCCGATCTACGCCTTCGGCTCGGAAGAGCAGAAGAAGCACTACCTGCCGGGCATGGCCCGCGGCGAGATCGTCGGCTGCTTCGGCCTGACCGAGGCGGACGGCGGCTCAGACCCCGCCTCGATGCGCACGGTCGCGCGCAAGGCGCCGGGCGGCTACAGCCTCTCGGGCGCCAAGATGTGGATCACCAACGCCCCGATCGCCGATGTGGCCCTGGTCTGGGCCAAGCTGGACGGCGTGATCCGCGGCTTCCTGGTCGACCGTGGCTCCAAGGGCTTCGAGACCCCGAAGATCCAGAACAAGCTCTCACTGCGCGCCTCGGTCACCGGCGAGATCGCCCTCGACGACGTCTTCGTGCCCGAGGACAGGATGCTGCCGAACGTCAGCGGCCTGCGCGGCCCGTTCTCGTGCCTGAACAAGGCGCGCTACGGCATCGCCTGGGGCGCCATGGGCGCGGCGGACTTCTGCCTGCACGCCAGCCGCGAGTACACCCAGACCCGCAAGGTGTTCGGCAAGCCGCTGGCCGCGCGCCAGCTGATCCAGAAGAAGCTGGCCGACATGCAGACCGAGATCGCCCTGGGCTTCGAGGGCGCGCTGGCGCTGGGCCGGCTGATCGACCAGGGCGCCTGGGTGCCTGAGGCCATCAGCCTGATGAAGCGCAACAATTGCGGCAAGGCGCTGGCCATCGCCCGCGAGGCCCGCGACATCCACGGCGGCAACGGGATCAGCGGCGACTATCACGTGATGCGCCACGCCGCGAACCTGGAGACCGTGAACACCTATGAAGGCGCGCACGACGTCCACGCCCTGATCCTGGGCCGTGCGATCACCGGCGAGAACGCGTTCTCGGATACGGTACGGCGGGCCGATCGTCGCGTCCGGCCCGCCGCCAACCTTGAATTCACCTTTGACGTGTAGGGTCCTCCCTGGGAATTGGGGGCAGGCCATGGGTGAAGTGCGTCCGCACGACACGCCGACCGACCGACAGGCCATGATCGGCTGGCTGTTCGACCACGGCCGCGAGATCCTGTTCGTCATCGGTCCCGACAAGCGCTTCCGGCTGGTGAGCCCGGCCTTCACGCGCGCCACGGGCTGGACCGAGGCCGAGATCCTCGGCCGTTCGACCCGCGACATCATCCATCCGGAAGACCACAGCGAAGTCGACCTGCAGCTCGCCGATCTGGCCGAGGCCGGCGAGGCCAAGAGCATGGCGCGCGTGCGGATGAAGGATGGCGGCTGGCGCTGGTTCGCCGGCCGCGCGCACCTGGCCGCGGATGGCGGGATCATCGGCCTGGCCCGCGACGTGACCGACGACCGCGCCCGGCTGCTGGAGCTGGAGGAGGTGCGCAAGACCCGCCTGCTGCTCTCCGAGGCCGCCGGCGTCGGCGCCTGGACCTATGAACCGACCGAAGGCCGGGTGGCCTGGTCGGACGACATCTGCGCCATCACCGGCTACGCGCCGGACGAGATCTCCAGCCCCGAGCAGTTCGCCGACGCCCTGCATCCCGAGGAGGCGGAGGTCGTCCAGAACATGTTCGCCCAGGGCGTCGAGACCGGCGAGGGCGCGAGCTTCGAACACCGCATGCGGCACAAGGACGGGAGCTGGGCGACCTGGCGCGCGACCTTCCGCTGCGAGCCGCGCCCGGGCGGCGTCTTCGCGCTCAGCGGCATCTCCCAGCACATCACCGAGCTGGTCCAGGCCCGCGACGCGGCGCTCCAAGGCGAGCGGCGCATCCGCCAGCTGGTCGAGGCCGCGCCTTTCGCGGTGGCCATGTTCGACATGGAGCTGCGCTACCAGGTGGCCAGCGCCACCTGGCGCCACGCCTTCAGCCTGGATCACCGACCCTATCTCGGCCGACGGCTGCAGGAGGTTTTCCCCGGCATGCCGCGGCGCTTCCTGCGCGCCCAGGCCCGAGCGCTGGAGGGCCTGCCGACCTCGGTCAAGGAGGACCGGTTCACCGACAGCCAGGGCGGCCGCCACTGGATCCGCTGGGAGGCGCGGCCGTGGCGCGACACCTCCGGCGAGATCCTCGGCATGCTGGTCTATGTCGACGACATCTCCGCCGTGGCCAAGGCCAAGCACGAGGCCCAGACCAATGCGCGCCGCCTGAAGGTGGCCTTGAGCGCCGCCGACGCCGGGGTCTACGAGATCGACCATCGCGCCCGGACCTTCTGGTCCAGCCCCGAATTCAAGCGGCTCGCCGGCCGCGCCTCGCGCAGCTACGCCAATGCGGTGAAGCTCAAGTTCCCGGCCTTCCATCCCGACGACATGGAGCGGGTGCGCCAGGCCTTCCTCGACATCGGCGGCGACCGCCGCGCCTCGGGCCAGGCTTTCGACGCGCGCATCCTGACGGCCGAGGGCCGCGAGCGCTGGGTGCGGGTGTTCCATCACCTGAAGACCGACAAGTCCGGCCGCTGGCTGAAGGGCGTCGGCCTGATCCAGGACTTCGACGACCGCAAGCGCCAGGAGCTGGCCCTGGTCGAGGCCTGTCTCTTATACACATCTGACGCTGCCGACGACTCCTTACGTGTA
>CAMFHW010000010.1 GCA_945952175.1 uncultured Phenylobacterium sp.
GCGCGCGGATCGTGCACTCCTGCGGCTTCGACTCGATCCCCTTCGAGCTGGGGGTCTACTACGTTCAGAAGTTGGCGACCGAAAAGCTCGGCCATCCGGTCGGCCGCGTTAAGGGGCGGGTGCGCGCCATGCGCGGCGGCCTCTCCGGTGGCACCGCGGCCAGCGGCCGGGCCACCATGCAGGCCCTGCAGAAGGACCCCAGCCTCATCCCGCTGATGATGAGCCCCTTCGCGCTCACCCCCGGCTTCCAGGGCCCCGAACAGCCCGACGGGAACACCAAGGCCTTCGACGCCGATGTCGGCGCCGAGGTTGGCCCCTTCATGATGGCGACCATCAACACCAAGAACGTCCACCGCTCGAACCTGCTGCAGGGCCAGCCCTGGGGTGCGGACTTCAAGTACGACGAGATGAGCGTCATCACGCCGGGCGCTCCCACCGAGTTCACCGCCATGGGCGAGGGCGGGCCGCAGCCCGGCGAAGGCCCCAGCAAGGACGAGCGCGAGGCCGGATTCTACGACCTGTTGTTCGTCGGCATCGACGCCGACGGCCGTCAGGTCCGCGCCTCCGTCTACGGCGACAAGGACCCGGGCTACGGCTCCACCTCCAAGATCATCGCCGAGGCGGCGATCTGCCTGGTCAAGGACTGCGCCGCCCTGCGCGGCGGCGTCTGGGTGCCCGGCGCGGCCATGGGCGACAAGCTGATCGACCGGCTGAACAAGAACGCCGGCCTGACCTTCAAGGACGAAACCGCGTAACGCAGCTTTCCCGGCCGCGCTGAATCGCCGCGGCCAAGGTTGGTTTTCCTTTACCCTTGCCGACGATGGTGCGGGCTGATCCCCCGCGCCAGAAGGCCACCCATGTTCAAAGTCCTGACGTGCCTGGCGACCCAACACGACCTGCGTCTCGTGCTCGTCGCCGGCCTGGTTTGTTTCTGCGGGACCTTCACCACCTTCCGGCTCTATTCGCGAATGGGCGACGCCAGCGGGGTGACGCGAGGCGCCTGGCTGCTGCTCACCGGCCTCGTCGCGGGCTGCGCCGTCTGGGCCACTCACTTCATCGCCATGCTGGCCTTCGACACCGGCCTGCGCGCCGGCTTCACCCTGGGCGGCACGCTGGCCTCGCTCGGCATCGCGGGCGTGTTCATGGCCGCCGCCTTCGGCGTCGCCTCGGCCGGCGAGACCCGCGCGCACCGCATCGCCGGCGGGGTCCTGGCGGGCTCCGGCGTCGCGGCCATGCACTTCACCGGCATGGCCGCCTATGTGCCCCAGGGCCTGGTCAGCTGGGACCTCGGCCTGGTGGGCGCCGCCCTGGTGCTCGGCATCGGGCTGGGCGTGGCCGCCATGCTGTCCGCGCGCCGCGCCGAGACCCTGGCGGGCCAGCTCCGCGCCGCCCTGATCCTCACCGTCGCCATCTGCGCCCTGCATTTCACCGCCATGGGCGCCGTCTCGATCATCCCCGACGCCAGCCAGGCCGTGCCGCCCCAGCTGGTCGCGCCCCAGATCATGGTCGGCGGCGTCGCCGGCATCGTCACCCTGATCATCCTGGGCGGGCTCTGCGCCGCCCTGATCGAGGGCGGAGCCAACGCCAAGGCGCTCGCCCGCACCCGCCGCCTGGCCAACGCCGCCTACGAGGGCATCGTCGTGGTGCGCGGCAACCGCATCACCGACGCCAACGCCGCCTTCTGCGCCCTGGTCGGCCTCTCCGCCGCCGAGCTCGAGAGCCGCCTTCTGCTGGGCGAGCTCCTCACCTTCTCCGGCGAGGAGATCCCCGGCCTCGACGAGCGCCGCGAGGCGACCCTGCGCCCGGCCAATGGCGGCGACGACATCCCGGTCGAGGTGTTCGGCCGCCTGCTGGAGGCCGGCGGGCGCGACGAGGAGCAGACCGTTCTGGCCGTGCGCGACCTGCGCGAACGCCGCGCCGCCGAGGAACGGATCCGCTTCCTGGCCGACCACGACGCCCTGACGGCTCTGCCCAACCGCAACGCGTTGCAGACCCGCCTGGCCGCCACCCTCGAACGCGTCGCCCACACCGGCGAGAGCCTGGCTGTGATCTGCGTCGACCTCGACCACTTCAAGGAAGCCAACGACACCCATGGCCATGCGGCCGGCGACGCCATCCTGGTGGAGGTCGCGCGCCGCCTGACCGGTGCGATCGCCGCGCCGTCCTTCGCCGCCCGCCTGGGCGGAGACGAGTTCGTGGTGGTGCAGGTGGGCGGCGAACAGCCCGCGGCGGCCGGCGAGCTGGCGGCCTCCCTGCTGGAGACCCTGGCGCGCCCGACCCCGTTCGAAGGTCAGAAGCTGGGCGGCGGCGGCAGCCTGGGCGTCAGCCTCTATCCCGACGACGGCCGCACCGGCGAAGCCCTGCTGACCAGCGCCGACATGGCGCTTTATCGCGCCAAGCAGGACGGTCGTGGAAACTACCGCTTCTTCAAGCGCGAGATGGACGTGGCGATCCGCGAGCGTCGCGGCGTCGCGCGCGAGCTCAAGGCCGCGCTCGCCAAGGACCAGCTGATCCTGCACTACCAGCCGCTGGCCGCCGCCCAGGACGGGTCGATCTGCGGCTTCGAGGCCCTGGTCCGCTGGCGCCATCCCAAGCGTGGCATGGTCCCGCCGCTCGACTTCATCCCGATCGCAGAGGAGAGCGGCCTGATCCTGCCGATCGGCGAGTGGGTGTTGCGCCGCGCCTGCGCCGACGCCGCCAGCTGGGAAAAGCCGCTGCGCATCGCGGTCAATCTGTCGCCGATCCAGCTGAACCAGCCGGACCTGCCGCAGCTCGTGCATCAGGTCCTGATCGACACCGGTCTGTCGCCCCAGCGCCTCGAGCTGGAGATCACCGAGAGCGCCCTGTTCCGTGACTACCAGCGCGCCCTGGACAATCTGCGCCGCCTGAAGGCGCTGGGCGTGCGCATCGCCATGGACGATTTCGGCACCGGCTTCTCGTCGCTCTCGACCCTGCAGTCCTTCCCGTTCGACAAGATCAAGATCGACAAGAGCTTCGTCGAGAACATCCTGCACGACGACCGCTCGACGGTGATCGTCCGCGCCGTGCTGGGCCTCGGCCGCAGCCTGGAGATCCCGGTCACCGCCGAAGGCGTCGAGACGGCCGAACAGCTCGAATTCCTGCGCGCCGAAGCCTGCGCCGAGGTCCAGGGCTACGCGATCGGCCGCCCGGCCGCCTTCGACACCCTCGCCGACTGGACCGGCGCCGACCACGCCGAACCCCGACGCGACGTGGCTTAACGTCTGAAGGCGCCCCAGACTCCCCTTCTCCCCTTGCGGGAGAAGGTGTCGGGCGAAGGCCCGACGGATGAGGGTATTGCTCCCCCATCCGCTATTTCCGTCGGTATTTTGATCGGACAGGCCCAGCGCCCCCTCATCCGACCCTGCTCCGCAGGGCCACCTTCTCCCGCGAGGGGAGAAGGGAAGGGGTCGCCTCTGTAGTTGGTAGCCGTCCTAAGTCTTCGGCGGCGCCGGCCGCTGGATGCGCGGGCCGAGGTTTTCCATCACGGCGCGGGCGTCGAAGCTGCGCGGATCGGCGGCGTCCTTCGGGCCTCGGGTCATGGCGACCTCGGCGCTGGCCTCGAACTTGTCGACCGTGCGCACGTCGTAGCGGTCGCTGAAGAAGGGGTCGCCCCAGAAGGGGTCCCAGGTGCGCCAGCCGAAGCCGCCGTGATAGCGCCAGGCCGGCCGCCAGTAGCCGAAGCGCGGACCGTACCAGGGGCTGTAGAGCGGGTCGGGCTCCACATAGCTGCGGCTGTCCTTGTCGGTGTGCCGGTCGACGATGGTGAAGCTGTCATAGCCCTGGGCCACGGTCAGCTCGGCGGCGCGGTAGAGCAGGTAGCCCTCCACGGTCTCGCGCGAGGTCAGCGTGTTGCCGGCGAAGGTGACGCGATAGCGGTTGGGCTCCAGCCGCACCTCGGAGAAGCCGCCGGAGGCGGCCTGACCGGCCATCTTGGGCTGGTAGGGGGTGGCCGTGGCGCAGGCGCCCAGGGCGCCGAGCAGGGCCAGGCTGGCGATCAATGCGGCAGGCTTACGGGTCATGGCGGTCTCGAACGCGGATCGTCCCTCGATCCGACTGTAACCTATAGCAAAACACGTGGGCGGATTTGTGGTTGCCGTGCTTCAGCTTGGTAGCATGCAAGCTCAGCCGTTGGCGACGAGATCGTCCCGCCTGGCCGCCTTTTGCGCCAGCGCCGCCTCGATCGCGCCGAACAGCCGGTTCACCTCGATAGGCTTGGGCACCAGTTCGTCCATGCCGGCCGCCTCGTACTCGCCGCGCTGGTGCGACATGGCGTTGGCGGTCAATGCGATGATCGGGGTGCGGGCCCGCCCCGTGACCAGTTCGCCGGCCCGGATGGCGCGGGTGGCGCTCGGCCCGTCCATCACCGGCATCTGCACGTCCATCAGGATCACGTCCCAGTCCTCGCGTTCCCAGGCCGCCAGGGCCTGGGCGCCGTCGCCGACGATCACCGGTTCGATGCCGGCCTGGGCCAGCAGGGTCTTCAGGACCAGCTGGTTCACGTCGTTGTCCTCGGCGGCCAGCACGCGGACCGCCTCGGCGTCGTGGGCCGCCGGCGCCGTGGCCGGGGCGGCCGGCTTGACCAGGGTGTCGCCGATGCGGGGCAGCGGCAGGCGCACGCGGAAGATCGAGCCCTCGCCGGGGAGGCTCGCCGCCTCGATGGCCCCGTCCATCAGCTCCACCAGCTCGCGGCAGATGGCGAGCCCCAGCCCCGTGCCGCCATAGCGGCGGGTGGTGGAGGCGTCGGCCTGGAAGAACTTGTCGAACAGATGATGCAGGGTGTCGGTGTCCATGCCGATGCCGCTGTCGGCCACCTCGAAGACCAGCACCTCGTCCTCGCGCCGGATGGCGAGCGCCACCTCGCCGGCCTCGGTGAATTTCACCGCGTTGGACACCAGGTTGTAGAGGATCTGCCGCAGCCGCGTGGAATCGCCGCGATAGGCGCCGCTGGCGGCCGGATCGATCTCGAAGGCGAAGTCGACGCCCTTGCGGTTGGCCAGCGGGGTGAAGGCGGCGACCACGCCGCGCGCCACATGGGCGAGGTCGAAATCGACCAGCTCCAGCTCCAGCTTGCTGGCCTCGATCTTGGCCAGGTCCAGCACGTCGTTCAGCACGGCCAGCAGGGTCTCGCCCGAGCGGCGTATGGTCTTCAGCCGCTCGCGCTGCGCCTCGGAGAGGTCGTCGGCGGCCATGGCCTGGGCCATGCCGATCACCCCGTTCAGCGGGGTGCGGATCTCGTGGCTCATGGTGGCCAGGAAATGCGACTTGGCGCGATTGGCGGCCTCGGCGGCGCGCTCGCGCTCCTGGGCGTCCACCTTGGCCTGGGACAGGTCCGACCAGGATCGGGAAAGCTGGGCGCGAGCGGTCCAGAACAGGGCCGCGAACAGGGCCAGGGTCGCGATGGGGGTGAGCGCGCCGAGCACCGCGCCGCGGGCCAGGGCCTTCTGGATCAGGCCCCATTCGACCAGACCCAGGATCGCCATGTTCGGCGCGATGCTGGCCAGGAAGACGGCTGGCTTCTGGTAGTGGCGCATCAGGACGTCGACCATCGAGACCGACATCAGGGCGACGCTGAACAGCCGCGCCGCGCCGTCGCCCCAGGCGATCAGGGCCAGGCTCGCCAAGGCGTAGAGGCTGCTGGAGGCGACCGACAGGGCCGCGGCCAGGCGGGGGCGGCGGCAGATGTCGTCGGAGCTGCCGGTGGAGACCGCGTATTCGGCGACCCCGACGCTCAGCGCCACCACGACCCAAAGCACCACCATCAGGGTCGGCAGGATCGCGATCGCCGCCAGGCTGGACAGGCCGACGATCAGCAGCCGGCCGCCGAAGCCGCCCAGTCCCATGTGCAGGCCCGCCGTCGCCGCGGCGGGGCGTGCGAAGTCCGGAGCCGGCTCGATGGTCTGCATGGCGGCGCCTCCCACCGCCATCGAACCCGAAAATCCCTCACAAGCCGTTACACCCCACGGTCGAGCTTACCTCAGGGCCGAAAGCTTCCGGTTGCGTAAGGTTAATAGGCCCCGGTCTTCACCATCGCCCAGACGATCCGACCCAGCGCGCCCACCAGCAGGATGGCGCAGGCCGAGAACTGGATCAGGAAGCCGGCCGAGCGCTTGGAGGGGTCCGCGCGGTAGCCGAACGCATAGACCCGGCGGCCCACGCTCCAGACCACGCCCAGCAGGGCGGCGACGCGGTCGTTCCAGTACAGGGCGAACAGCCACAGGCTGGTCAGGTAGATCGGCAGCCATTCCAGCGTGTTCATCTGGATGCGCACGCAGCGCTCCAGCAGCGGATCGCCGGTCATGGCGGGCGCGGCGATGCCCGAGGTCCGGCGCGCGCCGGCGACCTGCAGGCCCATCCAGAAGTAGACGACCAGCGACAAAAGGGTGACGATCGCCACCTCGAAGTGGGTTTGCATGTTTCCCCCGTCGTTCCGGGCCGATCCTAGCGCCGGCCCCTTGGTGAAGCTTGGCATGGCCGAAGGCTCTCGGGAACCTTCCCACCGTGCGTGCGCGTTGCTTTCACGTCAGCCGTTACGCCATCCAGGAGGTCCCGGATGCACGTCGACTCCGAAGCCATCACCGACATCCGATACGATGAGGCGCGCGCGAAGCTGTTCGTGCGCTTCCACGACGGGGACGAGTACGTCTATGTGGGCGTGCCCGGCGAGGTCTGCCGCAGCTTCATCGACGCGGATTCGAAGGGCCAGTTCTTCGCCTTCGAGATCCGCGACCAGTACCCGTACAATAAGCTCGAGGGTTAACCCTTGATGCGCTTGTCGCGCTTGGCGGCGACCCGCAGGCGCAGCGCGTTGAGCTTGATGAAGCCCGTCGCGTCGCGGTGGTCGTAGGCGACCTTGCCTTCCTCGAAGGTGACCAGGTCCTGGTCGTACAGCGAGTAGGGGCTGGTGCGGCCGATGATGGTGACGTTGCCCTTGTAGAGCTTCACCCGCACCTGGCCGGAGACCATGGCCTGGCTGTGGTCGATGGCGGCCTGCAGCATCTCGCGTTCCGGGGTGAACCAGAAGCCGTTGTAGATGAGCTCCGCATAGCGCGGCATCAGCTCGTCCTTCAGGTGCATCGAGCCGCGGTCGAGCGTGATGCTCTCGATGCCGCGGTGGGCGGCCAGCAGGATCGTGCCGCCGGGGGTCTCGTAGACGCCGCGCGACTTCATGCCGACATAGCGGTTCTCGACGAGGTCGAGGCGGCCGACGCCGTTGTCGTGGCCGAGGTGGTTCAGCTTGGTCAGCAGGGTCGCCGGGCTCATCTTCTCGCCGTCGATGGCGACTGCGTCGCCCTTCTCGAAGTCGATGGTGAAGATGGTCGCCTTGTCCGGGGCGTCCTCCGGCGAGATCGTGCGCATGTGCACGAATTCCGGGGCCTCGACCGCCGGGTCCTCCAGCACCTTACCCTCGGACGAGGAGTGCAGCAGGTTGGCGTCGACGCTGAACGGCGCCTCGCCGCGCTTGTCCTTGGTGATCTGGATCTGGTGCTTCTCGGCGAAGTCCAGCAGCGCCTCGCGGGACTTGAAGTCCCATTCGCGCCAGGGGGCGATCACGGTGATGTCGGGCTCGAGGGCGTAGTAGGCGACCTCGTAACGGACCTGGTCGTTGCCCTTGCCGGTCGAGCCGTGGCTCACGGCG
Source organism: uncultured Phenylobacterium sp. (assembly GCA_945952175.1). GTDB lineage: Bacteria > Pseudomonadota > Alphaproteobacteria > Caulobacterales > Caulobacteraceae > Phenylobacterium. Next base: position 7,658 of record CAMFHW010000010.1, read on the forward strand.
TCGGCGCCGAGCGCACGGGCGATCTCGATCTGGCGCTTGGCGATCAGCGGCCGGGCGATCGAGGTGCCGAGCAGGTACTGGCCCTCATAGACCGTGTTGGCGCGGAACATCGGGAAGACGAAGTCGCGGACGAACTCCTCGCGCACGTCCTCGATGAAGATGTTCTCCGACTTCACGCCGGCGGCCAGCGCCTTGGCCCGCGCCGGTTCGATCTCCTCGCCCTGGCCGAGGTCGGCGGTGAAGGTGATCACCTCCGCGCCGTATTCGGTCTGCAGCCACTTCAGGATGATCGAGGTGTCCAGGCCGCCGGAATAGGCGAGGACGACTTTCTTGGGGGCGGCCATGGGCGGATCTCGGCTGGCAGGGTGGAAAAGGTCGCGCGCCTTTAACGGCGAACGGCGGGACGAAACAAGACCTGTCTTCGTTACAGGTCTTTGAGGGCGCCCTCGGAGGCCAGGACGTCCAGCGCCGCCTTCAGCCATCGCAGGTGGTAGAGCGCCAGGAGGGCGGCGGCCGTGGCCCGCACCCCGAACAGGATCACCGCCTGCTCCCCGCCGGCCGCGGCGTTGCGGTTCATCGCCACGAGCGCGATCCCGACCACGAAGGCCGCGCCCGGCAGGATCAACAGGCCCGGCATGCGCTTCAGCCGGATGCCCGGCTCGCCCGAGGCCTTGAAGTTCATCGGCACCAGAGTGTCGGGGCTCATCCGCTGCCAGGCCGTGCGCGTGGCGCCCGCCATGATCGACAGGGCCAGGATCCACAGCACGTCGCCGGCGATGGCGAAGGGCGACATCAGACGGTCACCTGCGTTCCGAGCTCGACCACGCGGCCGGGCGGGATCTTGAAGAAGTCCGTCGGGTTGGCGGCGTTCTTCATCAGGAAGATGAACAGCTTGTCCTGCCACAGCGGCATGCCCGACTGCGCCGACGGCACCACCGAGCGCCGCCCGAGGAAGAAGCTGGTGGCCATGATGTCGAACTTCAGGCCGAGCTTGCGGCACAGGCCCAACGCCTTCGGCAGGTTGGGGCTCTCCATGAAGCCGTAGCTGATGGTCAGCTTCTTGAAGTCGTCGTTGATCGGCTCGATCTTGACCCGATCCTCCTCCTTCACCCGCGGCGTCTCGGCGGTGATCACCGTCAGCACGATGTTCTTCTCGTGCAGCACCTTGTTGTGCTTGAGATTGTGCATCAGGGCCACCGGCGCCATGTCCGGGTCCGAGGTCAGGAAGATCGCCGTGCCCGGCGCCCGGTGCGGCGCCCGCGCCTTGAGGATCTCCGACAGCTCCAGCAGCGGCACGGAATCGCGCCGCGTCTTGTCGGTCAGGATCTGGGCCCCGCGGGTCCAGGTCCACATCACCAGCACCAGGGCCCCGCCCAGCACCAGCGGCAGCCAGGCGCCCTGCGGGATCTTCAGCAGGTTGGACGAGATGAAGGTCAGGTCCAGCACCCCGAAGCCCGAGGCCGCCAGCACCGCCTGCCAGGTCGGCCGCTTCCAGGTGTATTTCACGATCACGAAGAACAGCAGGGTGTCGACGAACATCGCCCCGGTCACCGCGATCCCGTAGGCCGCCGACAGGTTGTGCGAGGTCTGGAAGGTGAACAGCAGGATCAGCACCCCGACCATCAGGAAGGTGTTCACCTGCGGCACGAAGATCTGGCCCGCCTGGGTCTCGGACGTGCGGCGGATGTCGATCCGCGGGAACAGGCCGAGCTGCACCGCCTGCTGGGTCATGGAGAAGGCGCCGGTGATCACCGCCTGGCTGGCGATGACCGTGGCCGCCATGCCGAGCACCAGCACCGGCCAGTAGATGGCGTGCGGGATCATCTCGAAGAACGGATTGGTCCGGGCGTGCGGGTGGGCGAGCACGGTCGCCCCCTGGCCCAGATAGTTCAGCAGCAGGGCCGGCAGGGCCAGGAACAGCCAGGCGGCCCGGATCGGACCCTTCCCGAAGTGGCCCATGTCCGCATAGAGCGCCTCGGCCCCGGTCACCGCCAGGAACACGCTGCCCAGGATGATGAAGCCCAAGAGGCCGTTATCCAGCAGGAAGATCACGCCGTAGTGCGGCAGCAGGCCCCGGAAGATCATCGGGTTGCCGGCGATGTGGTAGAGACCGAGCCCCGCCAGCACCAGGAACCAGATCGCCATCACGGGTCCGAAGGCCTTGGCCACGCTGGCCGTGCCGCGCGCCTGGACCACGAACAGGGCCACCAGGATCGCGGCCGAGATCGCCACCACCGCCGACTGGTTCAGCATGCCGCCCAGGCCCGGCGCGTCGCGCACGCCCTCCACCGCCGAGAGCACCGAGACCGCCGGGGTGATGATGCCGTCGCCGTAGAACAGCGCCGCGCCCACCACGCCCAGGAAGAAGACCGTCGCCGACCGGCGCCCCAGCGAGCGCTGGGCCAGGGCCATGAGCGCGAGCGTGCCGCCCTCGCCCTTGTTGTCGGCGCGCATCAGGAAGACGACGTACTTGATGGTGACGATCAGGACGAGCGCCCAGGTCACCAGCGAGATGACGCCCAGCACCGACAGGTCGCTCGACACCGTGGCCTTGGAGTGGGCCAGGGCCTCGCGCATGGCGTAGAGCGGGCTCGTGCCGATGTCGCCGAACACCACGCCCATGGCGCCGAGCGCCAGGGCCGCGAAGCTCTCCTTGTTCGGGGAGTGATGCGACTCCTCGGCCGCCACGGGGGCGACGCTGGCCGGATCAGCCATCCAATGTCTCCGGGAACTGCTTTATCGTTCCCTTGGGCGGCCCGATGCCGTCAAGAGCGCGGCGCGATACACCCTTTCCAGACGCGGTTCAATCGCAGCTTAACCGCGACGTTCGGTCGCTCGGTACGGTGCGGCGCCTCTGCTTTGACCATTGAACGCTGCGCCAGGACGCCTAGTTTCTTGAACCCATGGCCGACAGCCAGAAATTCGCCGTGGCGGCGCACGCGCTCGCCTATCTCGCCCACAGGGAGGCGATGACGCCGGAGGCCGCCGTCTCCAGCGTGGAATTGGCTGCGTCCATCGCCACCCATCCGGTGGTCATCCGCCGGGTGACCGGCATGCTGGCCCAGGCGGGACTGGTGGCCACCCGGGCCGGCGCCCGCGGCGGCGCCTGGCTCACCCGGCCCGCCGACGCGATCTCGCTGGACGAGGTGCTGCGCGCCGTCGACGGCGGCCCGCACATCGGCGTCACCCCCCTGGGCGCCACCGGCTGCCCGGTGGGCCAGAAGATCCCGAGCGCGGTCTGCTCGGTGATCCGCGCGGCCGACGCCGCCGCGGCCCAGCGCCTGTCCACCATCACCGTCGCCGACCTGCTCTCCAGCGGCGCGCCCGTTTCCTGAGCCCTTTTCCGGAGCTTGCGCCTGAGGGCGCCAGAGGCCACATCAGCCCTATGTTCATCCAGACCGAAGCCACCCCGAACCCCGAGGTCCTGAAGTTCATCCCCGGCCGTGAGGTCCTGGGGGAGGGCACGCGCGACTTCCGCTCGGCCGACGAGGCCGCCGTCTCGGCCCTGGCCGCCGAGCTGTTCGAGATCGATGGCGTCACCCGCGTCTTCTTCGGCCCGGACTTCGTCACCGTCGGCAAGGACGTCCACCATGAGTGGCCGCACCTCAAGGCCCCGGTCCTGGCGGCGATCATGGACCACTTCACGTCCGGCCGGCCGCTGTTCGAGGCCGACACGATCGAGGCCACCGGCCATGACGACGAGATCGTCTACGAGGGCGAGACCGCCCAGGTGGTCGCCGAGATCAAGGACCTGCTCGACACCCGCATCCGCCCGGCCGTGGCCCAGGACGGCGGCGACATCCTGTTCAACCGCTTCGAACCCGACACCGGCGTCGTCTGGCTGCACATGCGCGGCGCCTGCTCCGGCTGTCCGTCCTCCTCCGCCACCCTGAAGGCCGGCGTCGAGAACATGCTCAAGCACTACGTCCCCGAAGTCACCCGGGTCGAGCAGACGCTTTAGGAGCAGCAAGTTGCGGCCCACTTGCCCTCTCCCCCCGCGGGAGAGGGTGGCCCCGCGGAGCGGGGTCGGGTGAGGGGCCGCGCAGGACTCTCAGGATAGGCTGTAGCCCCCTCATCCGGCCTGCCTTCGCAGGCCACCTTCTCCCGCGAGGGGAGAAGGGAACGAGGCGGGCGCAACCTTCCTACTCGCCCTGATCGATATTCATCGGCTATGGCCTGCCGCAGATGATCACGCTCGCCCTCGACACCTGCCTCGCCGCCTGCTCCGCCGCCGTACTCGACGGCGAACATGTGCTGGCGCGGCGCGTCGAGCCGATGACGCGCGGTCATCAGGAGCGCTTGGCGCCCCTCGTGGCGGAAGTCATGGCGGAAGCCGGCCTCGCCTTCGACCGCCTCGACCGCGTCGGTGTCACCGTCGGGCCCGGCTCCTTCACCGGCCTGCGGGTCGGCCTCGCCTTCGCCAAGGGGCTGGGCCAGGCCCTGTCGATCCCGGTGATCGGGGTCGGTGTGCTGGAAGCCCTGGCCGAGCCGCTCTCGACAGACCCCGCCACCGTCTTCGCCGTGCTCGAGGCCAAGCGCGGCCAGGTCTATCTCCAGGCCTTCCAGGGCGGAGCGGCCCTGATGGCCCCCGACGCGCTCGCCGTCGAGACCGCCGCCGCGCGGCTGATCGAGCTGGCCGGCCCTGGCCCGGCGGTGGTGATCGGGACCGGAGCAGCCCACCTCGTCGAGACCCTGCCCACCGCCCGGATCATGGCCGCCGACCACGCCGAGCCCGAGGCCGTCGCCCGCCTCGCCGCCGCCAAGGCCCCCGTGCCGCCGCGGCCCCTCTATCTGCGCGCGCCTGACGCCAAGCTGCCGGGCGGCCGCGACCTGCCGACCGCGCCGTGAACCTGCGCCCCGCCGTCGAGGCCGACCTCGAGGCCCTGGCCCGGGTGCACCGCGCCGCCTTCGAGCCCGGCTGGGACGCCGAGGAGATCGCCGATCTCGGCTCCGGCCCCGGCGCCTTCGCCCTGATCGTCGAGGCCGACGGGCCGATCGGCATGATCCTCTGCCGCGCCATCGCCGGCGAGGCCGAGATCCTCACCCTGGCCGTCGATCCGGCCGCCCGCCGCGGCGGCGTCGGCGCGGCTCTGGTCGAGGCGGCCGCGGGCCTGGCGCGGGCCGCCGGGGCCGGCGAGATGTTCCTGGAGGTCGGGCTCGACAATCCGGGCGCCATCGCCCTCTACGAGCGCGCCGGCTTCGTCCGGGCGGGCCTGCGCAAGGCCTATTACGAGCGGGCGGGCGGCGCCCGCGTCGACGCCCTGGTCATGCGCCGTGACCTTAACACGGAAGGCGAGTCCCCCTATTCTAGCTGAGGACCCAAACCAGGAGCCCCCGTGGACCGCATCGAGAACCTCTGCATCGAAAAGGGCATGCGCATGACCGAGCAGCGCCGGGTGATCGCCCGCGTGCTTTCCGGCGCCCATGACCATCCCGATGTCGAAGAACTCTACCGTCGCAGCCACGCGGTCGACCCGCACATCTCGATCGCCACCGTCTACCGGACCGTGCGCCTGTTCGAGGAGGCCGGCATCGTCGCCCGCCACGATTTCCGCGATGGCCGCTCGCGCTACGAGGAGGCCACCGAGGTCCACCACGACCACTTGATCGACCTCAAGTCCGGCAAGGTGGTCGAGTTCGTCGACGACGAGATCGAGGCCTTGCAGGAGGCCATCGCCCGCAAGCTCGGCTACAGGCTCGTCGACCATCGCCTGGAACTCTACGGCGTCCCGCTGGAGGAGTAGCTCGGCTCCGAGGCCGACATTCGATTCAAGACGTCATGGCCGGGCTTGTCCCGGCCACCCATGATCTCCGCGAACCCGGAAAGACCCGTGCGTATGGGTCCCCGGCATTCCGCTTCGCTCCAGCCGGGGATGACGGTCGGATTGGAGCGGGATGCTTGCACCCATCCATCCACAGCCCCATAAACCCGGCCATGTCCGCTCCCGCCAAGCGCCTCTACATCAAGACCTACGGCTGTCAGATGAATGTCTATGACAGCGAGCGCATGGCCGACGTCCTGGCGCCCCTGGGCTATGGCGTGACCGACAGCCCCGAGGGCGCCGACCTGGTGGTGCTCAACACCTGCCACATCCGCGAGAAGGCCACCGAGAAGGTCTATTCCGAGCTCGGCCAGATCAAGTTGATGAAGCAGGAGAAGGCCGCCTCCGGCGCCGGCGAGATGACCATCGCCGTGGCTGGCTGCGTCGCCCAGGCCGAGGGCGCCGAGATCATGCGCCGCCAGCCCGCCGTCGACCTGGTGGTCGGACCCCAGGCCTATCACCAGCTTCCCGAGCTGATCGCCCGCGCCCACCGGGCCAAGGGCGAGCGCCTGGCCGCCGACTTCGCCGCCGATGCGAAGTTCGACGCCCTGCCGACCACTCGCAACCCGACCGGCGTCACCGCCTTCCTCACCGTCCAGGAGGGCTGCGACAAGTTCTGCACCTTCTGCGTGGTGCCCTATACCCGCGGCGCCGAGTGGTCGCGGCCGGCCGGGACCATCCTGGCCGAGGCCCGCTCGCTCGCCGAGCGCGGCGTGCGCGAGGTCACCCTGCTCGGCCAGAACGTCAACGCCTATGCGGGGGAGGGCGGCCTCGCCGGCCTGGTCCGCCAGCTGGCGCAGATCGATGGCATCGCGCGCATCCGCTACACCACCAGCCACCCGCGCGACATGGACGAGGCGCTGATCGCCGCCCACGCCGAGGTGCCCGAGCTGATGCCCTATCTGCACCTGCCGGTGCAGTCGGGCTCGAACCGCATCCTCAAGGCCATGAACCGCGCCCACACGGCCGAGAGCTATCTGGAGCTGATCGGCAAGATCCGCGCCGCGCGGCCGGACATCGCCATGAGCGGCGACTTCATCGTGGGCTTCCCCGGCGAGCGCGACGCCGACTTCGAGGCGACGCTCGCCCTGGTGCGCGAGGTCGGCCACGCCGCGGCCTTCAGCTTCAAATATTCCCGCCGTCCCGGCACTCCGGCCGCCGCCCTGCCGGGCCAGGTGGCGGAGGAGGTCAAGGACGAGCGCCTGGCCCGTCTCAACGCCCTGCTCGACGAGCAGCAGAAGGCGTTCAACGCCGCCCAGGTCGGCAAGGTCCTGCCGGTGCTGTTCGAGAAGCCGGGCCGCCATCCGGGCCAGCTCTCCGGCCGCAGCCCCTATCTGCAGGCCGTCCACTGCGAGGGCCCGGCCGAGCTGATCGGCCAGATCGCCCCCGTCCGCATCGAGGCCGCCGCCAAGATGAGTCTGGGCGGGAGCTTGGCCGCGTCCCAGACGTTGGAGCCGGCGTGAGCAAGGGCCCCGAATTCATTCCGCTGTCGGACGAGGCCGCCCGCGCGGTCGCCGGGACGGCCAGCCGCCACGCCGCCCTGATCGAGGACGCGCTCGACGTCCTGGTCGAGACCCCCGGCGGCGGGGTGTCGCTGAAGGGCGACGCCAAGGCGCGCAACGCCGCCAAGCGCGTGGTCGAGACCCTCGCCGCCCGCGCCGACCAGGGGCTGGAGGTCACCGAGGCCGATGTCCGCGTCGCCATCGGCCAGGCCCGCGTGGGCCGCGGCGCCGCCCCCGGCGGCCTGCCGACCGGCCGCCGCGGCCAAGTCGCGCCCAAGACCGCCGCCCAGGCCCGCTATCTGGAGGCGCTCGCCCAGTGCGAGCTGGTCTTCGGCCTGGGCCCCGCCGGCACCGGCAAGACCTTCCTGGCCGTGGCGCACGGCGCGGGCCTGCTGCTGCGCGGCGAGGTCGACCGGCTGATCGTCTCGCGCCCGGCCGTCGAGGCCGGCGAGCGTCTCGGCTTCCTGCCCGGCGACCTCTCCGAGAAGGTCGATCCCTACATGGCGCCCGTCTGGGAGGCCCTGACCGACATCCTGGGCGCCGACCAGTTCCGCCGCCGGCGCGAGAAGGGCGAGATCGAGCTCGCCCCCATCGCCTTCATGCGCGGCCGCACGCTCAGCCACGCCTATGTCATCGTCGACGAGGCGCAGAACTGCTCGCGCCTGCAGATGAAGATGGTCCTGACCCGGATCGGCGAGGGGGCCCGCATGGTGGTGACCGGCGACCCCAGCCAGGTCGACCTGCCCCGGCCCGAGGATTCCGGCCTCGCCCACGCGGTGAGCCTGCTGGACGGCGTGAAGGGCGTGGCGATCAGCCGGTTTTCCGCCGAGGACGTGGTGCGCCACCCGCTGGTGGAGCGTATCGTGCGCGCCTACGAGGCCGACAGCGCCAAGCGCGGACGACCGGGTTGAACGAGATCGACATCGAGGTCGAGGACGACCATTGGACCGGCGTCCTGCCGCAGGCCGAGGCGCTGGTCCGCGCCGCCGCCCAGTCCGCTCTCGACCGGGTGGAGTTCGAAGGCGGCGTCGCCCTGCTGCTCACCGACGACGAGGCGGTCCGCGACCTCAACGCCCGCTTCCGCGCCCAGGACAAGCCGACCAACGTGCTGTCCTTCCCCTCGCGCCTGAACCCCGAGACCCATCTGGGCGACGTGGCACTCGCCTTCGGGGTCTGCGCGCGGGAGGCCGAGGCCCAGGGCAAGACCCTGGCGCATCATCTGCAACACCTCGTGGCGCATGGGGTCCTGCATCTTGTAGGCTACGACCACGAGACCGACGCCGAGGCCGCCGAGATGGAAGGGCTGGAGCGGGAGGTGCTGGCCGCGCTCGGGGTCCCCGACCCCTATGCGGCCGAACGGGGAGACGATGGCGAACAGCGATGAGCCGGGCCCGGCGCGGCCGCGGAAGGGATTCAGGGCCATGCTGCGCCGTTGGCTGGGCGAGCCCGAACCCTCGCCCCAGACCGCCGCCGAGGCCCTGGCGGAATCCATCGGCGGTCGGCTGGTCGACCAGGCCCAGGCCTTCCAGACCCTGCGGGTCGAGGACGTGATGACGCCGCGCGCCGACATCGTCGCGGTGGAGCTGTCCTGCCCTTTTTCCGGCCTGGTCGAGCGCTTCATCGAGGCCGAACACTCGCGCATGCCGATCTATCGCGAGACGCTCGACGACCCGGTGGGCGTGGTCCACGTCAAGGACGTGTTCAAGCTCATGGCCGGCCCCGAGAAGGGCAAGGCCAGGAAGCCCGGCCCCGACGACCTGATCCTGCAGAAGCTGCGCCGCGACGCTCTCTATGTGCCGGCCTCCATGCGCGCGGCGGACCTCCTGCTGCGCATGCAGTCCTCGCGCACCCACATGGCCCTGGTGATCGACGAGTTCGGCGGCACAGACGGCCTGGTCACCCTGGAGGACCTGGTCGAGGCCGTGGTCGGCGAGATCGACGACGAGCATGACGAGGCCCAGGCCGCCGGCGTGGTCGCCCGGCCCGGCGGTGTGTTCGAGGCCGTGGCCCGCGCGCCGCTGGAGGAGCTGGAGACCGCGGTCGGTCGCGCCCTCGCCCCGCCGGACCTCGACGAGGAGATCGACACGGTCGGCGGCCTGGTCACCGCGCTCGCCGGTCGTGTGCCGCAGCGCGGCGAGGTGATTCCCCATCCGGACGGCTTCGAGCTGCAGGTGCTGGACGCCGATCCGCGCCGGGTGAAGCGGGTGCGGCTGCGGCCGGCTCCGATTCCGCCCGCCCCCGATCCCATCGTCTGACGTGAACGCCTGGCTCGCCCGCCTCCTGGCGCTGGCCTCGGGCCTCGCCGCCGCGCTCGCCTTCCCGCCGTTCGGCGTCCTGCCCGGCCTGCTGGGCTATGCGCTCATGCTGCGCCTGGTCGACACCGACGGGCGGCGGCCGCGCCGCTCGGCCTTCTTCCGCGGGTGGCTGGCCGGTGTCGGCTATTTCGGCCTGGGCGTCGGCTGGATCACCGAGCCCTTCATGGTCGACGCAGCCGAGCAGGGCTGGATGGCGCCCTTCGCCCTGTTGCTGATGGCCGGGGGCCTGGCCCTGTTCTGGGGATTCGCGGCGCTGGTCTTCCGCCTCGTCCGCGCGCCCGGCTGGACCCGCCTGCTGGCGTTCGCCGCGTCGCTCTCGGCCTTCGAGTGGCTGCGTGGCCACGTCTTCACCGGCTTCCCCTGGAACCTGCCCGGCGAGACCTGGGCGGCCGGCTCCGCCCCGTCCCAGACCGCCGCCCTCATCGGCGCCTATGGCCTGACCTTCGTGACGGTGGCCGTGGCCGCCGCCCCGGCCCTGCTGTTCGATCCCGTCTCCCGCCGCGCCCGCATTCTTGTCGCCGGTCTGGCGCTGGCGGTGCTCGGCGGCCTCTACGGCTACGGCGGCTGGCGGTTGGCCCATGCCGCCCCGTCCTCGCCGAACGCCCCGCTGGTTCGCGTCGTCCAGGCCAATATCGACCAGAAGGAGAAGTGGAAGCCGGAGAATCTGCCCCAGGTCTTCGCCACCTATCGCCGGCTCACCACCCAGCCGGCCGCCGCGACGCCCGACCTCGTGGTCTGGCCGGAGGGGGCCCTGCCGGCGGTGATCGACGACCTGCTCTATCCGGGCAGCCCCTATCTCACCGGCCTGGTCGACGATCTGCGCCCCGGCCAGACCCTGATGATGGGCGCCAATCGCGCGGGCCTCGGGCCGAAGGGCAAGGTCGCCTATTACAACAGCCTGATCGCCTTCCGCCGCGAACCGGGGCCCGGCGGCCTGCGCGTCACGGGAATCTACGACAAGCACCGCCTGGTCCCCTTCGGCGAGTTCCTGCCGTTCGGCGAGCTCGCCACGCGCTGGGGGATCCGCAGCCTGGTCCATATGCCCGAGGACTTCACGCCGGGCCCCGATCCGCGTCCGCTGACCCCGCTCGGCCTGCCGGCGGTCCAGCCGCTGATCTGCTACGAGGCCCTGTTCCCGCGCTTCGCCGACGGGGCCGCCGCCGGCGCCGGCCACCGCGCCGCCTGGCTGCTCAACGTCTCCAACGACGCGTGGTTCGGTCAGACCAGCGGCCCCTGGCAGCACCTGAACATCGCCGGCTACCGCGCCATCGAGGCCGGCCTGCCCCTGGTGCGCGCCACGCCGACCGGCGTCAGCGCCGTACTCGACGCCTACGGACGCGCCGTCGACGGCAAACGGCTCAAACTGGGGCAGGAAGGGGTCATCGATGCGCGCCTTCCGGCGGCCTTGCCATCGACAACTTACTCGAAGCGCGGTGAAATATTTCTGGCTGCGGCCCTGCTTCTCTCTCTCGTACTGGCCGCCCTCCAACACAGGTTGACACCGCGTCCCCCATCCCAGGGATAGAGATATGTCCAAGGACTCCGAAGCGGACCGCGCGCCCAATCCGGTCGATCTGCACGTGGGGCTTCGCATCCGCCTGCGCCGGCGCGAGCTGGGCGTCAGCCAGGAGAAGCTGGCGGACTCCATCGGGCTCACCTTCCAGCAGGTCCAGAAGTACGAACGCGCCGCCAACCGGGTCTCGGCCTCCAAGCTGTGGGAGATGGCCCGGGCGCTGAAGACGTCCATCGCCTATTTCTTCGAGGGCCTGGGCGATCCCGGCCGCAACGATCCCGAGCCCGAAGGTCCCCCGCCGGGCCACGCCTTCCTGCTCACCCCCGAGGGGCTGGAGCTCGCCGCCGCCTTCCCGCGCATCAAGAAGGCCCGCGTCCGCCGCCGCGTTCTCGACCTCGTCCGCGCCATGGTCGAGGAGGAGGAGCAGGAGGCCGCCGAGGCGTCGAAAGACGCCTGAGCGTCCAGCGCCGCTTGCGGCATATAAAGATTCCTTTATAGGTTTCGGCCTGCTATCGACCCGGCGCGCGGCGACGCGCGCGGTCATGCCTCTTCCGGAGCCATCCCTTGAGCCGTTCCAGCTACATCTTCACCAGCGAAAGCGTGTCCGAAGGCCATCCCGACAAGGTCGCCGACCGGATTTCCGACACCGTCGTCGACGCCTTCCTCTCGGTCGAGCCTGAGGCCCGCGTGGCCTGCGAAACCCTGGTGACCACCAACCGCATCGTGCTGGCGGGCGAAGTTCGCGCGGCGAAACCCGGCGCCTCCAAGGACGAGAACAAGAAGCTCACCAAGGAGATCGTCGGCTCCCTGGAGCCCAAGGTCCGCGCCGCCATCAAGGACATCGGCTACGAGCAGAAGGGCTTCCACTGGCAGAAGGCGAAATACGCCTGCCACCTGCACGCCCAGTCGGCCCACATCGCCCAGGGTGTCGATTCCTCGGAGAAGAAGGACGAGGGCGCCGGCGACCAGGGCATCATGTTCGGCTACGCCTGCGACGAGACCCCGGCCCTGATGCCGGCCACCCTGCAGTATTCGCACGACATCCTGCGCAAGCTGTCGGAAGTCCGCCATTCGGGCGAATGCTCGGTGCTGGAGCCCGACGCCAAGAGCCAGGTCACCCTGCTCTACGAGGACGGCCGTCCGGTCGAGGTGCTGCAGATCGTCGTCTCGACCCAGCACAAGAAGCGCATCGGCCTGCACTCGGCCACGCCCAAGCGCATCAAGGACGTCATCCGTCCCTATGTGGAGAGCGTCTTCCCGGCGGGCCTGATCACCAAGAAGACCAAGTGGCACGTCAACCCGACCGGCCGCTTCGAGATCGGCGGCCCGGACGGCGACGCCGGCCTCACGGGCCGCAAGATCATCGTCGACA
>CAMFHW010000011.1 GCA_945952175.1 uncultured Phenylobacterium sp.
CGGCCAGTCGTGGCGGAAGAAGCGGCCGATGCGTTCCCAGAGGCTGGTGCGCGCGCCGTAGACCACGAAATAGGCCCGCGTGCAGAGGCTCTCGAGATAGTCGGTGAGGCCCTGGTCCAGCGAGATCGACCGCGCCACCGATAGCGACGACAGCGCCTGGCGGTAGAGCACGGGGATTTCCAGGAGCTGGTTCGACGACAGTCGCGTGGGCGAGCCTCCCTCCACCCGCGACAGGAGCCATTCGAGCCTGCGCCAGTCGGCCTCGCGCTCTTCCCGGAACCGGTGGCTCTTCAGCTGCAGCTCGGCCATGCCCCTCTCCTACAGGAGCTCACGACGCTTGGCGTCGAGATAGGAATTGACCAGGTCCGGCCCGAGCCGACCCACGGGCGCCTCGACCACCTGGGCCCCGGCGCGGCGCAGGCGGCCGATCACCACCTCGCGCTGCTGCAGCATGGTCCCGGCGATCACCGCGCGGGAGACGTCGTCCGGCTCGCCGGGCGGCTGGTCGACCAGGCTCTCCAGCTCCTCGTCGCGCATCACCACGAACAGGACGAGGTGGGTCTGCAGGAGGCGCGTCACGTTCTCCAGCATCAGCTCGGCGCTGGTCGGGTCGGCGAAGTCGGTGAACACCACCACCAGGGCGCGGCGGTTGAGTTGCCCCTGCAGCGTCGTCAGGCCGAGGGTGAAGTTGGTCTCCTCGGTGGAATAGTCGATGCCGGCGGCCAGCCGCTGGAGCAGCGGAAAAGCGCCCGCGCCGGAGGTCACCCCGCTCGACAGCCGCGGCCGCGAGTCGAAGGCGAACAACCCCACGCGGTCGCCAAGCTTGAGGCTGACGAAGGCCAGCAGCAGGGCGGCGTTGATCACATGGTCGATGCGCGGCAGGCCGGCGACCGGGGCGCACATCAGCCGCCCGGTGTCCATGGCCAGGATGATCGGGTGGTTGCGCTCGGCGCGGTACTCGCGGCCGACCAGCTTGCCGTGCCGGGCGCTCTGCTTCCAGTCGATGGAGCGCAGGTCCATGCCGGTCTGGTATTCCCGCAGCGCGTGGAACTCGGTCCCCTCGCCGGTCTCGATCTGGGCCTTCACGCCCAGGGCCGCGTCGCGGGCGAACAGGCGCAGCGCCTCGTCACGGATGCTCTGGATGTTCGGCGTCACCGGGCGGACCAGGCCCGGCTCGTCGCGCCGCTGCACCCAGGCCAGGCCCAGCGGTCCGCGCCAGCGCGCCCACAGGCTTTCGAATTTCGCTTCGCCGCGGCGGACTGGCTTCAAGCCGATCATCGCCTCCCCCGCACGACCTTCGAGCCTCAGGGTCTGGCGCGGCGTCTCGACGACCAAGCGGTCGTTGACGCCAAGCGCCAGCTCCAGGCTGCGCGGCGCCGCGCCCTCGAAACGCGCGCTGAGCCGGGCCTCGGCCCGGCCGCCGACGCCCAGGCTCGCGGGAGCCGCGAGATCGAGGGTCAGGCGGCGTGGCGAGGCGGCGAGCCAGGCGTCGGCCAGCATCAGGGCCACCACCGCCAGCGCCCATCCCGCCCCGAGCGTCCAAAGGTGCGGCGCGGCGAGGCCCACGGCCACCACGACCGGGGCGCCCGCGAAGGCCAGCACGATGGCGCGGCGGGTGGGATAGATCATCGCGGCGCTTCGACCTGCTCCACCAGGGCGGCCACGACCTGATCGGCCTGGCGGCCCTCGATCTCCGCGGCCGGCGACAGGATCACCCGGTGGCGCAGGGCCGGCAGGGCGAGCGCCTTGACGTCGTCCGGGATCACATAGTCGCGCCCGTCGAGCACGGCCCGCGCACGGGCCGCGAGCGCCAGCATGGCCGCGCCGCGCGGCGAGGCGCCGCTCTGCAGGTCGGCGGTCTCACGGGTGGAGCGCACCAGGTTCAGCACATAGTCGACGATCTCGCCGCTGAGCCGCACGCTCGCCACGACCTCGCCCGCCTGGCGGATCCAGGCGGCGTCGGCGACGCGGTTCACGCCCAGGGCGGCGGGGTCGGCCTGGCCGCTGCGCATGCCATGGCTGGCGATGATCTCGCGCTCCTCCTCACGGCTCGGATACTGCAGCACCTGCTTGAACAGGAACCGGTCGAGCTGGGCCTCGGGCAGCGGATAGGTGCCCTGCTGCTCCAGCGGGTTCTGGGTCGCCACCACCATGAAGCGGTCGCTCAGCGGATGGGACTTGCCGTCCAGCGTGACCTTGCGCTCCTGCATGGCTTCCAGCAGGGCGGCCTGGGTCTTGGGCGGCGTGCGGTTGATCTCGTCGGCCAGCAGCAGGTCGCAGAACACCGGGCCGGGATTGAGGGTGAAACTGCTGGTCTGGAAGTTGAACAGGTTGGCCCCGACGATGTCGGCCGGCATCAGGTCGGGCGTGAACTGCACGCGCCCGAAGTCCAGGTCCAAGGTGCGGGCGAAGCACTGGGCCAGGAAGGTCTTGGCCGTGCCGGGCGGGCCCTCCAGCAGCACATGGCCGCCGGCCAGCAGGGCGGTCAGCATCAGGTCGACCGTCTCGGCCTGGCCGACCACCGCCTTGCCGATCTCGGCCCGGATCGCCAGGGCCTTGTCCTTCACTTCAGCGACGGTCACGCGTCATCTCCGACTTCCAGTGAAACAGTCTGGCGGCGACCCCGAGGGTCTCGCCGCGCGAGCGGGCGGCCTGGGCCGCGGTCTTGAGGGCCTCGAGCGTGTCGGTCGGCCCCCGCCGGCGCTCCAGGCCCGCGAGCCGGGCAGCTCGGTCGCCGGCGGCGCCTTCGCGCTCACCAGCCGCCCGGGCGGTGCGCGCCTCGATCAGGGCGGCGTAGGCCGGGGCGAGCTCGTGCTCCTTGCGAGCGGCGCGGATCAGGTCGGCCGAGGTGTCGATCAGGGCGCGCTTGCCGAGCGCGAAGGCGCGGGCGCCGCCCGTCGCCGGCCCGAACCGGGCGACGGCATGGAAGCCCATCAGCATCGCCGCGGCCAGGGCGCAGAGCGTGGCCCCCAGCATCGGCGGCTCGAAGGCCAGGCGCAGGACACTGCGCGACCGCTCGAAGCCGTTCAGAGAGACGTCGAAAGCCACGCCCCGATCGCCGCGCAGGGTGTCGAGGACGGCCATCCCGGCCCGGGCGGTGTCGAGGTTCTTGAGCCCCTGGGTGTTGAGCAGGTCCGGGTCGGCCAGGACCAGGACCTGGCTGTCGCGCCAAGCCGCCAGCACCATCCGGTTCTCATCGTCGACCAGGACCGGGCGCCAGTCCTTGCCGGACAGGGTCTGGAGCTGGTCGATCGGGCCGAGCGGGGCGACGGGCTGGGCCGCGAAGGGCCCGGCCACCCCGCGCAGCCGGGGCGAGGTGAGGCCGGTGCGCCGGTGCAGGAAGCTGGACTCGTCCAGAGACTTGGCGGGGCCCGCGCCCAGGCCGTTGGACAGGATGGTCGCCTTGCGCACCCAGCCGCGATGGACGGCGTCGGGGATGGCCTGCCATTTGGGCAGCACGATCAGCATGGGGCTCTTGCGGTCATAAGCCTCGAGGGTCGCCGACTTGACCTCCGGACCGGGCGTCAGGATCCGCAGGCCCGAGCCGTGCCCCGCCCGCAGCAGGGGCGAGCGGCTGATGACCACCGGCGCGCCTTCGGCCTGCAGCAGCCGCACCGCCCCGGCATAGCCGATGGCCGATTTCGACAGGGCATGCGCCCGGCCATCGTCGCCGCTGCGCAGATCCGGCGCGTAGACCGAAAGGACCACGAAGGCCGAGAAGGCGAAGACGCCGACCAGCACCAGGCCGATCATGGTGCGCGGCGAGAAGGCCGCGCGGACGGAAGACGGCGCCTCGCTCACGCCCAACGCTCGGCCAGGGCGAAGTCGTGATAGGCGCGGCGGCAGGCGGCGAAGCCGTCGGCGTCGACCGGGCGGCCGCCGAACAGGCTGCGCTCCACCACCTGGGCGATCGAGGCGAAGGCGCCGCGCGCCTCGGCGGGCATGGCGTCCAGCCGGGCGAGATCGCGGCTGGTCAGGGCCGGGCGGACGACGCCGGGGCGGTGGTCGGAAAAGTCGTCGATGCTGCGGGCCAGGAGCAGGTGCGCGGCCTCGGCGAAGCGGCCCTCTGCGGCCAGCGCGTCGGCGTCCGACAGCAGGGCGCGGGCCTTGGCGGCGGCGGGACGCCAGGACTGCTCGCCCTCGGTGAGGTTCGCTGGCCTGGCGCGGTCGCCGGGACGGATGCGGATCAGGTCGCGCAGCAGGAACCAGGCGATCAGGCCGGCGCCGAGGATGAGGCCGCCCCAGAAGACGTACTTCATCACCGGCGCGGCGGCGACGAAGGCCTTGCCCAGGGTCTCCAGCAGCCTGGTCAGCCAGTCCGGCGGTGGCGACGGCGGCTGATAGGCGGTGAAATCGAACTGCAGGTCCTTGCCGGCCAGGAGCTTGGCGTGCGCCGCGGCGAAGCCCGTCTGCGTCGTGTCGGCCGCATCACTCAAACCGCGGCTCCCCCAAGTCGCTCAGTCCGCCAACCCCAGGTGGCGACGCTAGCGGGAAAGCGCGGCCACGCCCAGCAGGAATCCCAGCTCGAACATTTGCTCGACGGCGCCCAGGACATCGCCGGTCTGGCCGCCGATCAGCCGCCGCGCAGCGAGCGCCGGCGCCAGGGCCAGCAGCGCGCCCAACGCCAATCCGGCGCCACTCCACCCCAGCGACAGCAGGGCCAGGGGCCAGGCGGCGAAGACCAGGGCGGTGGCGACCTCGCCCGCCGAGAGGCCGGTCGGCGAAGGCTTCCACTTCGACAGGTCCAGGCCTCGCGCATAGGGCAGGACGGCCATGGCGATCACCGCCGCGCCGCGCGCCAGGCCATGGGCGGCAAGGAGAGCGAGCGCTCCGGCGAGGGGCGGCAGGCTGGCCAGGGCGGCGACCTTCAGGGCCAGGGTCAGGCCGAGCGCCAGGGCGCCGTAGGAGCCGATGCGGCTGTCCTTCATGATCTCGAGGCGGCGCTCGGGGGTCTGGCCGCCGCCCAGGCCGTCTGCGGTGTCTGCGAGGCCGTCCTCGTGGAAGCCGCCGGTGATCAGCACCCCTGCCGCGATGGCCAGCAGAGCCGCGACGGCCGGCGACCAGACCTGGCTGGCGGCGAAGAACACGGCCGCCGAAATCGCCCCGATCCCTTGTCCGACCAGGGGGAAGTAGCGGGCCGAGCGGCTGATCCAGTCGGGGTCGAAGCCCGCGACCTGCGGCGTCGGGATGCGGGTCAGGAACTGGATCGCCACCAGCAACAGGTCGAGCTGGCGGCGCAGCATCAGAGCCGGCCCGCCAGCACGTCGTCGAGGCTCGCCACCTCGCCGATCAAGGCCGCCGCGGCCCGGACAATGGGGATCGCCAGCAGGGCGCCGGTGCCTTCGCCGAGCCGCAGGTCGAGGCTGAGCAAGGGCTCGACGCCGAGGGCTTCGAGCAGGATCGCGTGGCCCTTCTCGGCCGAACGGTGGGCGAAGATGCAGTAGTCGGCGCAGGCCGGCTCCAGCCGGATCGCGGCCAGGGCGGCGACGCTGGCGATGAAGCCGTCGACCACCATCGGCACCCGCGCCTCGGCGGCGCCGAGCACCGCGCCGGCCATCATGGCGATCTCGAAGCCGCCGAATTCCGCAAGGACTTCGCGGGGTTCGGTCGCCGCCGTGCGGGCGGCGGCCTCGTGCAGGACGGCGCGCTTGCGGGCCAGGCCCTCGGCGTCGTGACCGGCGCCCAGGCCGATACAGTCGTCGAGCGGGGCGGGCGCCAGGCGGTGGAGGATCAGGGCGGCGGACGCGGTGTTGCCGATGCCCATCTCGCCGATCGCCAGGAGCTCGGCGTTGCAGGACTTGGCGAGGCCCGCACCGGCCTTAAGCGCCTGGTCCAACTGGGAAAACGACATGGCCGGCTCGACCGCGGCATTGGCCGTTCCGCGGGCGATATTGTAGGCGATCAGGTGGGGATGCGGGGGGAGGTCGGCGGCGACGCCCGCATCGATAATCGATATGTCACAGCCGACCGCCCGGGCGAAGGCGTTGGCGCTGGCCTTGCCCGCCAGGAAGGTCGCGACCATGGCGGCGGTGACGTCGGACGGATAGGCCGAGACGCCGGACTGGTTCAGCCCATGGTCGCCGGCGAAGATCAACAGGCGGGCGCGGTCGCAGCGCGGATCGGGGCGGCCGGTGATCAGGGCCAGGCGCACGGCGAGATCCTCGATGCGGCCCAGGGCGCCGGGCGGCTTGGCCTTGCCGTCGACGATGGCGCGGAACTCGGCCTCGCGGGCGCGGTCGAGGGGGACGATCATGCAGCCTCCAGGCCGGCGATGGCGGCGAGCGCCGGAATGTCGAAACTGTCGGCCAGGGCCTCGGCGATGCGGTCGAGGGCCGCGTCGACACGGGCGGCCTGATCGACGCCGTCGGAGGCGACGCCGAGCTCGGACAGCAGGGCCGCGCGAGCCGCGCCGTGATTGAACAGGCCGTGGACATAGGCGCCGGCGATGCGACCGTCGGCGGAGACGGCCCCCTCCCCCGCCCCGTCCTCGCGGACCAGCACGGGCCGCGCCAAGGCCGGACCCGTGGTGCGGCCGACATGGATCTCATAGCCCTCGAAGGCGGCGCCGGAGACGAGCCGGCCGCGCGTCGGGCGCAGCACCTTGTCGCCGGTCAGCACGGTCTCGAGGTCGAGCAGGCCGAGGCCGGCCGCCTCGCCAGGCAGACCTTCGACGCCGTCGGGATCGGCGATGGTCCGGCCCAGCATCTGGAAGCCGCCGCAGATTCCGAGCACGCGACCACCGCGCCGGACGTGGGCGGCGAGGTCAACATCCCAGCCCTGGGCCCGGAGGAAGGCGAGGTCGGCGAGGGTCGCCTTGGTCCCCGGCAGGATCACCAGGTCGGCGTCGCCCGGTAGGGGGCGGCCGGGCGGGACATAGGCGAAATCGACGTCCGGTTCGGCAGGTAAGGGGTCGAAATCGTCGAAATTGGCGATCCGGGAGAGCATCGGGACGACGATCCGCACGCGACCGGCCCCCTTTTCGCGCCGGTCCAGCACCACCGCGTCCTCGGCCGGCAGGGCTCGGGCGTCGGCGAGCCAGGGCGCCATGCCGAGATCGGCCCAGCCGGTGCGCCGGACGATCTCCGCCCGACCGTCCGTGAAGAGCGTGGGATCGCCGCGGAACTTGTTGATCAGGAAGCCGCGGATCATCGCCCGGTCGGGCTCGTCGAGCACAGCATGGGCGCCGACCAGGGCGGCGATGACATGGCCGCGGTCGATGTCGCCGACCAGCACCACGGGGACTCCGGCGGCGCGCGCGAAGCCCATGTTTGCGATGTCGCCGGCCCGCAGGTTGGTCTCGGCCGGACTGCCGGCGCCTTCGACCAGAACGAGGTCGGCCTCGGCGGCCAGATGGCGGTAGCTTTCAACGACCACATCGAGCAGGCCGGCCTTGCGATCCTGATAGGCTGCGGCCTTCCAGGTTCCTTCCATCCGCCCACGGACGATGAGCTGGGCGCCGACGTCGCTCTGGGGCTTCAGCAGGACCGGGTTCATGTGGACGCTGGGCGGGACGCGGCAGGCGATGGCCTGCAAGGCCTGGGCGCGGCCGATCTCGCCGCCGTCGGCGGTGACGGCGGCGTTGTTCGACATGTTCTGGGGCTTGAAGGGCCGCACCCTTAGGCCGCGATTGGCGAAGAGCCGGCAGAGACCCGCCACCAGGACCGACTTGCCGACGTCCGAGCCGCAGCCCTGGATCATCAGCGCGGCCATATCATGCTCGCCACCGCCAGGAGGAAGGCCAGGACCCCGCAGGCGCGCAGGTAGAGCGACAGGCCGCGCGGCAGGTCTTCCGAACGGGCGGCCGGGCCGTCGCCAAGGACCGGACGGTCGTAGAAGCTGCCGTCATAGGAGACCGGGCCGCCCAGGCGGATGCGCAGGGCGCCGGCCATGGCCGCCTCGGGCCAGCCGGCGTTGGGCGAGGCGTGCTTCCCGGCGTCGCGCCACATGACCCTCCAGCCGCGCAGGCCGGCGAGCGCGATCAGGGCGCCGGCCAGACGGGCGGGGATCAGGTTCATGAGGTCGTCGAGGCGGGCGGCGGCCCAACCGAAGTCGCCGTAGCGATCGTCCTTGTGGCCGATCAGGCTGTCGGCGGTGTTGACCGCCTTGTAGACGAACAGGCCCGGCAGGCCGCCGACCAGGAACCAGAAGGCCGGGGCGACCACGCCGTCGCAGAAGCTTTCGGCCAGGCTTTCGAGGGCGGCGGCGGCGATGTCGCCATGGCGGAGCCCGCCGACGTCGCGGCCGACGATGCGGGCCACGGCGCGCCGGGCGTTGGGCAGGCCTTCGAGGGCAAGTGCGCGGTCGACGGCGCGGACATGGTCGAACAGGCTGCGGGCGGCCATGCCGAGCGAACCGATGAGGATGAGCGGGATCCAGCCCCAGTCGTAGCCGGAGAACAGGACCTGCAGGCCGTAGCCCGCCCCACCGGACAGGGCGACCACGATCAGCAGGGTCAGGATTCCGCCGATGCGACGGTTGGGGCCGCTGCGGTCGGGGCGGTTCAGCCGCTGTTCGGCGGCGCGGATCAGGGCGGCGATCCAGGAGACAGGATGCGGCAGGCGCGCCTGGAGCTGCTGCGGATAGCCGGTCAGGCCCTCCACCAGGGCCGCGCCCAGCACGAGCCAGGGATCACCGGGGAGGGTCACGCGCGGGGGCTCCGTGGTTGCATTGCCGTCCTTATGCCGGAGATCGCTGGCCTCTTCCTCCCCCATCTCATGGGGGAGGGGGACCATGCGCAGCATGGTGGTGGGGGCGAGACCAGGCGCAGCGCTTGAGGCCGCCCCCTCCACCACCCTTCGGGCGGTCCCCCTCCCCCGCACGCGGGTGAGGAAGAGGAGCACGCGCTACGCACGGCCGACGATCTCGATGAGGGGGCCGCCGACGCCGTCGGCGTAGCGGGCGGTGACGCCGTAGGCGGCGGCAAGGGTTTCGGGGGTGAGCGCCCGGGCGGGCGGACCGTCGGCGAGACGGCGGCCGGCGGCGAGGACCAGGACGCGGTCGGCCATGCGCGCGGCGATCGAGAGGTCGTGCAAGGTGAGGATGACGCCCTTGCCCTGGTCATGGGCCAGGCGGCGGAACAGGTCGGCGGCGTCGAGCTGGTGGCCGGGGTCGAGGCCGGCCAGGGGCTCGTCGGCGAGCAGCCAGTCGGGGTCGCCGGCCAGGGCGCGGGCGATCAGGACGCGGGCGCGCTCGCCGCCCGACAGGGTGGAGACGTCGCGGTCGGCGAGTTCGCCGACCTGGGCCTGCGCCATCGCGCGATCGATGGCGCGGGCGTCCTCCATCGACAGGCCGCGGGCGCCGATGAAGGGCGTGCGGCCGAGGCCGACCAGGATGCGCGCCTCGATGGCCCAGGCGATCTCCGGCGTCTGGGGGATGAAGGCCAGGCGCCGGGCCCGCGCGCGAGGGGCAAGGCCGGCGATCGGCTGGTCGCCCAAAAGCACCTGGCCCTGGTCGGGCCGTCGCAGGGCCGCGAGGCAGGCGAGCAGGGTCGACTTGCCGGCGCCGTTCGGGCCGACAATGGCGGTGACCTGGCCGGCGGCGAAGGCGGCGTCGATCCCGGCGAGGACCTGTTTGCCGCCGAGGCGGACCTGGAGGCCGGTGGCGGTGAGCGCGGTCATGCGATCCTCCGGCGCATGCACATCAGCAGGCCGAAGAAGAACGGCCCACCGAGGGCGGCCATGGCGACCCCCAGCTTCACCTCGCCGGCAGCGGGCGTCAGGCGCACGGCGATGTCGGCGGCCAGGACCAGGACCGCGCCGCCGAGCGCGCTGGGGATCAGCAGCGCGCCGGGCCGGGCGCCGACGATCGGGCGCAGCAGGTGGGGCACGATCAGGCCGACGAAGCCGATGACGCCGGTGACCGCCACACTGGCGCCCGCCGCGAGCGCCACGCCGATCGCCAGGAACCAGCGGGTGCGGGTCATGTCGACGCCCAGCGAACGGGCGCCGGCCTCGCCGAGGGTGAGCGCATCGAGGGCGCGGCCGGTGAGCAGCATCAGCGCGCAGCCGCCTATGACCAGGGGCGCGGCGAGCTTGACCTCGTCGACGCTGCGGTCGGCCAGCGAGCCCATGAGCCAGTTGACGATCTCGTTCACCGCCCAGGGGTTGGGAGCGAGGCTCAGCGCCAGGGCGACGCCGGCGCCGGCCATGGTCTGGAGCACGACCCCGGCGAGCAGGAAGGTGACGATGCTCGACGCGTTGCCGGCCAGGGCCATCAGCAGCAGGACGGCCGCGAGGGCGCCGGCCATGGCGGCCGCGGCGATGACCCAGGGCGCCTGGGCGCCCGCGCCGAGATAGAGGGTGAGGACGGCGCCGAGGGCCGCGAGCGAAGAGACGCCGAGCGCGCCGGGATCGGCCAGGGGGTTGCGGGTATAGCCCTGCATGGCGGCGCCGGAGAGGCCCAGCGCGGCGCCGACCAGGACGCCGAGCACCGTGCGCGGCAGACGGAGGTCGAAGATGATCGGCCAGCGCGGGTCGGCGTGGTCGGTCCAGGCGGAGAACGGCGCCCAGACCTTGCCGGCGGCCAGGCTGACGAGGGCCAGGGCGGCGATGAGGGCGAGGAGGATGGCGATGGCTGCTGGCGGACGGAGGCGGGTCATCCAAGGGCTCCGCAATTGACCCGCTCGTCCCGGCGAATGCCGGGATCCAGATCCTGAAACTCAGAGCTGGTGGCCTTTTGAACGCAGAGATCGCGGAGGTTCACGGAGGACGCGGAGAAGAGAGCCCTCCGCGATCTCTGCGGACCTCCGCGATCTCTGCGTTCAAGGGAGGACGGATCACAGATGCTCAGCCATGTGATCTGGGTCCCGGCATTCGCCGGGACGAGCGGATATTCGCCCATCGGCGCTCCACCCGAGACGCCCCTCCCCCATGTGTCATCCCGGTTTCCCCGCAGGCGAAGACCGGGACCCATAGACACCGAGCCCTCCTGAAAACCCCGCGCGTATGGGTCCCGGTCTTCGGCTTCGCCGAAACCGGGATGACACATGGAGTGGGGAGAGCGGTGGGAGAGCGTCATCGGCGGGACTCCAGGGCGTCTCGGCGGGCCTGGGCGAGCATCTGGGCGGCTTCGATGAGGACGGGGCCGCCGCAGAAGGTGAGGTTCTGGGGGAAGCTCGCGCGGTGCATGCGGGGGCCGACGGCGGCGAGGGCGGGGTGGCGCAGGACGCGGTCGGCCCAGGTTGGGGCGCCGGGATGGCCCTGGCCGGCGAGGAGGACGTCGGGCGGGTCGGCGATCAGGCGCTCCAGCGGGATGTCACCGGTGCGCTTCAGGCCATAGCGGCCGGCGGCGTTCACGAAGCCGGTGCGGCGCATCATCTCGTCCATCATGGTGCCCGGCGCGGTGGCGAAGCCGCCCGACTGGTAGGTGACGGCGGTGAGCGGCCGGGAGCCCGGCGGCGGGGCGGCGGCGGCCAGCGCCTGGTGGATGCGGGCGACCAGGGCCTCGCCCCGTTCGGGATGGCCGACGGCCTGGGCCACCTGCCGGACCTGGGCCAGGCTCTCCTCGACGCTCATCGGCACCCCGAACAGCTCGGTATGGACGCCGAGCCGCTTCAGCGCCGCGCGGGTGGCCGGCGAGGAATGGCGGGCGGTGAGCACGAGGTCGGGGCGCAGGACCACGATCTCCTCGGCGGTCTCGTAGGTGTAGGGGAAGGTCAGGCCATAGGCGCCGCTGCTCGTGCTGGTCGGCTCGTGGCTGTAGTGGCTGATGGCGGCGATCTGGTCGCGATCGGCGACCTGCAGGACGATCGCGTCCAGGCAGGGATTGAGCGAGACGATCCGCTGCGGGCGCGCGGACGCGCTCCCCGCCGCCAGCAGGGCCAGAGCCGCTGCGAGGGCGGCGGGCGGCCTCAAAAGTCGATCCCACGCTGGGCCTTGATGCCGGCCTCGAACGGATGCTTGACCAGGGTCATCTCGGTGACGAGGTCGGCGATGGCCAGGAGCTCGGGCTTGGCGTTGCGGCCGGTGACGACGACGTGCTTGTCGCGCGGGCGGGCCTCCAGGTCGGCGACCACCTTGGCGATATCGAGATAGTCGTAGCGCAGGGCGATGTTGAGCTCGTCGAGCAGGACGAGGTCGAGGCCGGGGTCGTGCAGCATCTCGACCGAGATCTTCCAGGCGGCCTCGGCGGCCTCGATGTCGCGGGCGCGGTCCTGGGTGTCCCAGGTGAAGCCCTGGCCCATGATCTCGTAGCGGACGTCATCGGGGAACCGCATGAAGAACTGGCGCTCGCCGGTGATCCACTTGCCCTTGATGTACTGGACGATGCCGACCTTCTGCTTCCAGCCGAGCGCGCGGGCGACCATGCCGAAGGCGGCGGTGGACTTGCCCTTTCCGTCGCCGGTGTGGACCAGGAGCAGTCCGGGCGCATCGGTCTTCTCGGCCATCATGGCGTCGCGCTCGGCCTTCAGCGCCTTCATCGCGGCGTTGTGGGCGGCGTTCTTCTCGTCCTCGGTGGTCATGGCAGGGTCTCCAGGGCCGTTTGCAGGCGAGGCCAGGCGTCGTGCGGCGGCAGGCCGAACCTGAGCCAGGTCGGGTCGTGGGAAAAGGGGCGGACGAGCACGCCTTGCCGGCAGAGCGCCTCGAAGCGGGCGGCGGCGTCGGGGTGGCGGACCAGGCGGAAGAGGGCCGTCGCGCCCACGGCTTCGAAGCCGCTGGCGGCCAGGAGGGCGGCGAGGCGTTCGCCATCCTCGGCGAGGCGGGCGCGGGTGGCCGCGGCCCAGTCGGGATCGGCATAGGCGCCGCGGCCAGCGGCCAGGGCCTCGGCGGAGATCGGCCAGTCGCCGAGCCGGGCGCGCAGGCGCTCGATGAGGGCGGGGTCGGCGAGGACGAAGCCGAGGCGCACGCCAGCCAGGCCGTAGAACTTGCCGAACGAGCGCAGCACCACCAGGCGCGGGATCGCGGCGGCGGCGAGGCTGAGCCGGGGCGTGGCGTCGACGAAGGACTCGTCGAGAATGGTCCATCGTCCGCGTTCGGCGCGATGGCGGGCCAGGGCCTCCAGCCAGGCGGGATCGAGGCGGGCGCCGTCGGGATTATTGGGGTGGACGACGACCAGGGCCTCGGCCGTGGCCGACTCCAGCTCGGCGAAGGCGATGGGCTTGGGCGCCAGCCCGGCGGCGGCCCAGGCCTGGGCGTGGCCGTCATAGGTGGGCTGGGCGATGGCGACGCTACGCGCGCCGGTGAGCGCTGGAAGCCCGCGCAGGCCAGCCTCCGCGCCGGGAACCGCGCAGATGCGCGCCGGATCGGCGCCGAAGGCCGCGGCGGCGAGGTGTTCGAGCTCGGCCAGGGCCTGCGGGTCGGGCAGGCGCGCGAGGTCGTCGGCGCTGGCGCGGGGGCCGGGCCAGGGCTGCGGGTTGATCCCCGTCGACAGGTCGAGCCACGGCTGGGGCGCGTCCGGAAACGCCCCCCGCGCCGCCGAAAGGCGGCCGCCGTGGTGGTGGAAAGCGCTCACCATCCCTTCTCCCCTTGCGGGAGAAGGTGGCCTGCGAAGGCAGGCCGGATGAGGGGTCGCGCAGCTTGGCCGGACCTGGCCCCTTCGGGCCGCGGAGGCGGAATGAGAGGCCCGAGAGCCCCCTCATCCGACCCCGCTCCGCGGGGCCACCTTCTCCCGCAAGGGGAGAAGGAGACCTGCGCGATGGCTGTCATCCTCTTAGAACGACGCCCGGAGGCCGAGATAGGCGGCGCGGCCGACGGAGCCGTAGTTCCGGGTGGTCTCGTAGGAGGTGTCGGTGGCGTTCTCGATGCGGCCGTAGATCTCCAGGCCGTTCGCGAACGGATAGGAGGCGCGGGCGCCGAGGAGGGTGTAGCCGCGCAGCTTGGTGGTGTTGGACGCATTGTCGAAGGCCGGGCCGACATAGCGAAGGTCGGCGGCGGTCACGAGGCCGATGGGCCAGGTGTGGCTGGCGGAGACATAGGCCTGGTGTTCGGGCCGCCGCGTGAGCAGCTTGCCGCGGTTGACCGAGCTGGGGGCGTCGTTCTCCGCATGGGTCCAGGTGTAGTTGGCGTCGAAGTCGACCTCGCCCACCGTGGCCGAGCCGGTGAGCTCGACGCCGTGGGCCTTGGTGCGGGCGATGTTGTCGTAATAGCCGAAGCGGGAGACGCCGCCGGGCCTGCAGAGCGGCGCGGTCGACGAGGCCGCGCAGGAGACGAAGTCGATCTGGTTGGTGGTGCGCCGCTCGAACCAGGTGGCGGAGACCACGGCCTTGGCGACCTCGAAATGGTGCTCGACACCGGCGTCCCAGCTGTCGGCTTCTTCCGGGTTGAGGGCCGCGTTCCCGTACTGGCTGAAGAGTTGATAGAGGGTCGGCGCCTTGAAGCCCTGGCCGAAGCTGGCGCGGGCGATGGTGTGGCCGTCGTTGAGCCGCCAGGCGAGCGCCATCTGGGCGGTGTCGTGGTCGCCGAAGGTGTCGTGGCTGTCGTGGCGCAGGCCGGCGGTGAGCGTCAGGTCGGGGACGATCTCGCCGATCGCCTGGACGTAGAGGCTGTCGATCCTGGCATGGCCGCGGATCGGGGTCGGATGCGGGTCGAAGGCCGACGGCGAGGCCGAACGCATGTCGGAGCGCTCGCTCTCCGCGCCGAAGGTGGCGCGCCAGTCGGCCGGCAGGGTCAGCACGCCCTGGTATTCGATCCGGCGGTTGTGGCCGACGGCGTCGAAGGTCTTGGTGGTCACCGCCTGGGTGGGATCGAAGTTGTCGCGGTCGGTGTCGGTGTAGCCGTAGGCCAGCCGGCTCTTCAGCGGGCCGGTGACGAGATTCAGGCCCGCATAGGCGACCAGTTCCTGCGTCGTGCCGTACTCGGCGTCGTCGGCGAAGACGAAGGCCGGCGCCGGGAAGCCGTCGAACTGGTTGCGGCCGCGCGACCAGACGGCGCGCAGGTCGAGGTCGGCCGTGTCGGTGAGCTTGACATTGGCCCGGCCGCTGACGCCGGCGTTCTTGTAGCCGTCCTTCTCCTGGCCGAAGCGGTAGGCGGAGACGCCGTCGGTGGTGAGGTAGCCGCCGGCCAGGCGCCAGGTGACCCGGTCGGTCTTGCCGCCGAGACCGGCGCGGACATAGGCGCTGGCCATGGAGCCGATCTCGGCGCTGGCGGAGCCTTCGAGGGCCTTGGTGGGCTCGGCGGTGACGATATTGACCACGCCGCCGATCGCCTGGCCGCCCCAGAGGGTGGACTGGGCGCCCCGCAGGACCTCGATGCGGGCGACGTCGCCGGCCAGGAGGTTGGCGAAGTTGTACCCGCCGCCGGTGGAGGACGGGTCGTTGAGCTTGACCCCGTCGATCACCACCACGGTCTGGGCGGTCTCGGCGCCGCGGATGCGCAGCGAGGTGGTCTCGCCGGGGCCGCCGTTGCGGCTGAAGCTGACGCCGGGCGTGGTGGCGAGCAGGTCGGAGATCACCACCGCCTGACGGGCCTTGAGCTCGGCGGCGCCGACCACCGTGACCTGCTGGCCGATGTGGTCGAGGCGCTCGGGCGCGCGGTTGGCGACGACCACCAGCTCGCCGACATCGGCGGGGGCGTCGTCGGCCAGGGCGGGCGTTGCGAAAAGGACGGCCAGGGCGGCCGTGGCGAACAGTTGGGTCTTCATTCGGGTCATCCCCCTTCACGTGACGACGGGCCACGGCGGTCGCGGGGATGGGGTGCGGACGCGCCCCCTCGCCCACGCTCGCGCGCGGTCCAAACGGACGTCGCCTCTCGGGAACACTCCCCGTTCGCTTGGCCCCACCGACCGCACGAAGGACGACCGCGACGGGCAGGTCTCCTGGCTCGCGGGTCAATGCCGGTGCGCGTCGCCTTCCCAGACCCCGGCCTTTGCAGGCCGCCATCCAGTGGCTAATGACGCGCGGGCTCGCCGCTTACAGTTGCGGGGGCAGCCCAGGTTTCGCACCTGAGTTCCCTTTTCATCCCCGTCGCCGGGGAACCTGTCGCAGCGCCGCCATTAGGCCGGAGCGGGCGCGGCGTCAATTTGCCGGAGGGTGAGCTAGATGAGCCTGAGCTTCGTGTTGGGCGGCGCGCGGTCGGGCAAGAGCGCCTATGCGCTGCGGCTGGCGGAGGGTCTGGCCGACGGCGGGCGGCTGGTGATGGTGGCGACCGCGCAGGCGCTGGACGACGAGATGGCGGCGCGGATCGCGCGCCACCGGGCCGAGCGCGGCGAGGCCTGGGCGACGGTCGAGGCGCCGCTGGCGCTGGAGGATGCGGTGCGGTCGCTGCGGCCCCGGGACGTGGCGGTGGTCGACTGCCTGACCCTGTGGCTGTCGAACCTGATGGCGGCGGAGGCCGACATCGCCGATCGGACGGAGGCGCTGATCGCGGCGCTGGAGGCCTCGCCGGCCGACCATGTGATCCTGATCTCCAACGAGGTCGGCCAGGGGATCGTGCCGGACAATGCGCTGGCCCGGCGGTTCCGCGACGAGGCCGGGTGGATGCACCAGGCGGTCGCGGGCGCCTGCGACCGCGTCGTCTTCGTGCAGGCCGGCCTCGCCCAGGTGGTGAAGGGCTGACGCGTGGGCGCGACGCAGGCTATCAGTCGCTGATGAGCCTGGCGGAGAACATCGAACGCGATGGTCGGCGGCTGCGGTCGGCGGACAGCCGGGCGCGGATCGTGCGCGCCATGCTGGACCTGATCTCGCAGGGCGAGGTCTCGCCCGGCGCCGAGCCGGTGGCCGCCCGCGCCGAGGTGGGGCTGCGCACCGTGTTCCGGCACTTCAAGGACATGGACAGCCTCTATCGCGAGATGGCGCAGGTGGTGGGGACCCAGGTCCGCGCCGCGGCGGCCGAGCCGTTCCTGGCGAAGGACGCGGCGGGCAAGCTGAAGGAATTCGTCGAGCGCCGCAGCCGGGTGTTCGAGACCATGGCGCCGTTCAAGCGGGCCATGGAGGTGCACCGCCTGCGCACCGGCGCCTTCGCCAGCCAGTCGACCCAGATGGTGGCGGAGCTGCGGGCGATCCTGCAGCGGGAGCTGCCGGAGAGCCTGACCGGCGACCCGCTGAAGTTCGAGGCCCTGGACCTGCTGCTGAGCTTCGAGAGCTGGTCGCGGCTGCGGATCGAGCAGGGGCTGAGCATCGGGCGCGCCCGCGAAGTCCTGACCGCCGCGGCCCTGCGCATCGCCGACGGAGCCTAGGCCTCAGGCCGTTCAACCCTGCGCGAGCACGGAGGGCCCATGCGCAATCTCTTCCTGGCGGCGATGCTGAGCCTGGCGGCAGGGACCGCGCGGGCGGAGATCGCGATCGGCGCCGACGATCCCGGCTGCCGCGCGGCGGTGGAATTCTCCGATCCGCGCCGGGGCGCCGAGATCCTGGTGCTGAAGGACGGCAAGCCGATCTGCGAGGCCTATTCGGGCCAGGGCGCGCCGGACCGGCGCATGGAGCTGTGGTCGGGGACCAAGAGCTTCTCCGGGATCATGGCCGCGGCGGCGGTGCAGGACGGCCTGCTGACCCTGGACGAGCCGGTCGCCAGGACCCTGCCGGAATGGCGCGACGATCCGCTGAAGGCCAAGGCCACGATCCGCAACCTTTTGACCCTCAGCGTCGGCATGAGGAGCGTCGTCGGCCGCGCGCCGAACTATGCCGACGCGGTGGCGATGCCGCTGGTCGAGGAGCCCGGCGCGAAGTTCATTTACGGGCCCGGGCCCTACCAGGTCTGGGGCGCGGTGATGGCGCGCAAGCTCGCGGCCGCCGGACAGCCGGCCGACCCCTATCTGTACCTGAAGCGGCGGATCCTCGATCCGATCGGCCTGTCGGACGTCACCTGGCGGCGGACGCCGGCGGGCGATGCGCTGATGCCGCAGGGCGCGGTGATGACGGCGCGGGAATGGTCGCGGTTTGGCGAGTTCGTGCGGGCCGGCGGCAAGGTCGGCGGCAGGAGCCTGGTCGACCCGGCCACCTTCCGCCAGCTGTTCCAGAGCTCGAAGGCCAACCCCGCCTACGGGATCACCTGGTGGCTGCCGCACCCGCAGGCGCAGGACAAGCAGGGGCCGAATTCCGACATCACCGCCATGGGAAACCAGGCGCCGCCGGACCTGGTGGTGGCGGCCGGCGCCGGGGACCAGCGGCTCTACGTGATCCCGTCCAAGGGCCTGACCATCGTGCGCCTGGCGAGCTTCACCCTGCGCGACGCCATCGCCCAGCGGCGCGAGGGGTTGAAATGGTCGGACGCCGAGTTCCTGAGGATCCTGCTGACCGAGAGCGCCGCGGGGCGGTGAGGCTGGAAGGTTGGGCCACGGACGACACAGACGACACGGACAAGAGCGCGCGAAGCGCGCCGTCATTCGATCCGCTGAACTTCAGGCAAGCTGTTCGTGCTTTTCGTGTTTTTCGTGGTCCCGACTTGCGGCCTCGACGCGTCGGAAGCGCCCGAAGATTTGGAACCACGAAAAACACGAAAAACACGAACGGGGTTCGGAGAGGTCGAGCTCTGGTTTGATCGCGCTTCGCGCGGGGTGGCTGCTGCGCCGTCCGTGCTTTCCGCGTTTTCCGTGGCTGATCTTCACGAGCGTCGAGCCGCGCTGAGCTCGTCGGCCTGGCTCTTTCGCGTGGGTTCCTATTTCTTCGCCGGGGGCTTGGGCTTGCGGGCGGCGGCGCGGGCGCGGATGCGGTGGGCGACGCCTTCGAGGAGGTGGTGGCCCGGATCGCCCGGCATGGGGGGCGAGGGGTTCTTGGCGTTGGAAGGGCGCGGCGGGGGGAGTTCGCGCTCCGGATCCCGCGACAGCAGCATGGCCGCCAGCATCAGGTCGGTCTTCACCGCGGCGAAGTCCTCGCGGCTGGTCCAGGCGCGCACGGCGGCCTGGGCGAACAG
Source organism: uncultured Phenylobacterium sp. (assembly GCA_945952175.1). Taxonomy (GTDB): domain Bacteria; phylum Pseudomonadota; class Alphaproteobacteria; order Caulobacterales; family Caulobacteraceae; genus Phenylobacterium. Next base: position 18,783 of record CAMFHW010000011.1, read on the forward strand.
CTCCGACAGGTCGAGCACTTCGATCAGCGGCGCGGGGTCCTGGCGGACGCGGGGATCGTTCTCCACCCGGTCGCGCAGGCGCTGGAGCACGGCCACCAGATCGACGCTGAGCGGCACCTTGAACACCACGTCGACCCGGCGCTGGGCGTGGTAGCTGTAGTTCAGGATGACGTCGCCGAAGACCTTGGAGTTGGGGGCGACGATCTTGACGTTGTCCGGGGTGGCGAGCTCGGTCGTGAAGAGGTCGAGCCCCTGGACCACCCCCTGCTTGCCGCCCGTCTCGATCAGGTCGCCGACCCGGTAGGGCCGGAAGAGCAGGATCATCACCCCGGCCGCCACATTGCTGAGCGCGCCCTGGAGCGCGAGGCCGATGGCGAGCGAGGCGGCGCCCAAGAGGGCGATGATCGAGGTCGCCTGCACCCCGAGCTGCTGCAAGACCGCGATCAGGCCGGCGACGATGACCAGGTAGCGCGCCAGGGAGGCGCAGAAGCTCTGCAGCGTGGGGTCGGGGTTCAGCGCATGCACCCGCGCGATCGCCCTGCGCACGATCGACGCCGCCCAGCCCGCCGCCCAGAAGGTGATGACCAGGATGAACACCGCGACCAGGAGGTTCAGTCCCAGGCGCGTCATCGAATCCCCGAACCGGCCCAGCAGGACCTCGTCCATGTGGAGCTTTCGCAGGGTCTGCGGATCGAGCATCTCGGGGATCGTCAGCATGCAGCTGGCCTCCTGCGTTCGCCGCCGCCCGTCAAGAGGTCGGCGGTGCGGAAGGTGGCGGCGGAGTTGGGGAGAAGTGGGGCGGGGACCTTCGTACCTCAAAGCGCCATGAACGAAGAAGACTCGCTCAGCCTCCAGCCGAGCGCTACCTAAACGAGCCTAGTCGGAGTGACTCGCATGTTCGGCCCGCAGATCTTGGTCCGTAGCCTTTCCAATTCGACGCGGCCCGACCGCTACGGCAACCCTTGGCAGTACCATTCTCGCAGCGACCACCACTCGAAAGTCGCGTGCTGGGGGATCATGTTCGATCTGCTGCGCGCGAGCCCACTGCTCCGAAAGCACGTGGCTGAAGGCCGTGTGGGTTTCGGCATCAATCACGAAATGCGCGACTTCGTGCACGATCGAAAGAAGAATCTGGACATCGTGCTCTGCACCCCGGCTGGCGGCGCAAAACCTGACGGCCCGACTCTCGCCGATCTTGTCGAGCGCTACC
>CAMFHW010000012.1 GCA_945952175.1 uncultured Phenylobacterium sp.
CCGCGTCGGATCTGGCGACGCTTCGCCGAGACCTATCACCTCTTCCGAGGCACGCCGTCGCGCATCTGGCACGACTGGGTCTATGCGGAAGTCTTCGGCCTGAAGGTCCGCCTGAGCGCCGGGACCGCCGACCTCTATTACGACACCATGGACGCGGCCCTGAAGACCGAGGCCTTCCGCCCGCGCGCCCTGTTCGACCGCTTCGGCATCGAGCTGCTGGCCACGACCGAGAGCCCCATCGACGACCTCGCCCATCACAGGGCGATCCGCGAGAGTGGCTGGAAGGGCCGCGTGGTCACCGCCTATCGCCCCGACCCGGTGATCGACGCCGAGCACGAGGCCTTCCCCGAGGCGATGAGGCGCTTCGCCGAGCTGACCGGCGAGGACGTGACGACCTGGCGCGGCTATCTCGCCGCCCACCGCAAGCGCCGCGCGGTGTTCGCCGAGGCCGGCGCGACCTCCACCGACCACGGCCACCCGACGGCGCGCACGGCCGACCTGCCGCCCGCCGAGGCGGAGGCCCTGTTCAAGGTGGTCGTCTCGGGCAAGGCGGCCCCCGCCGAGGCCGAGCTGTTCCGCGCCCAGATGCTGACCGAGATGGCCGCCATGAGCCTCGACGACGGGCTGGTGATGCAGATCCACCCCGGCTCGTTCCGCAACCACAACGCCGCGGTCTTCGCCCGCTTCGGTCGCGACAAGGGCGCCGACATCCCCACCCGCACCGACTATGTGCGCGACCTGAAGCCGCTGCTCGACCGCTTCGGCGCCGAGCCCTCTCTGACGATCATCGTCTTCACCCTGGACGAGACCGCCTACGCCCGCGAGCTCGCGCCCTTGGCCGGCCATTATCCGGCCCTGCGGCTAGGCCCCGCCTGGTGGTTTCACGACAGCCCCGAGGGCATGCGCCGGTTCCGCGAGCAGACCACCGAGACCGCCGGCTTCTACAACACGGTCGGCTTCAACGACGACACCCGCGCCTTCCTCTCGATCCCGGCCCGCCACGACGTCGCCCGCCGCATCGATTGCGGCTTCCTCGCCCGCCTGGTGGTCGAGCACCGGCTGGAGGAGGACGAGGCTCCCGAGGTCGCCCGCGCCCTGGCCTACGACCTCGTCAAGCAGGCCTACCGCCTTTGACCCCGCGTCTGTCGCCGGACAGCCTGGCGGCCCTGCCGGCCGGGGTCGAGCGGCCCGGCTACGATCGCGCGGACGTCACGCCAGGCGTGGTCCATCTGGGCGTCGGCGCCTTCCATCGCGCGCACCAGGCGGTGGTGTTCGACGACCTGATCCGCCACGGCGACCGGCGCTGGGCGATCCGTGGCGCCTCCCTGCGCGCGCCGGACGTCCGCGACAGCCTCGCGCCGCAGGACGGCCTCTATACGCTCGTGGTCCGCGACGGCGCGGTGGAGCATCCCCGCGTGATCGGAGCGCTGCGCGAGGTGCTGGTGGCGCCTGAAAACCCCGCCGCCCTGGTGGAGGCCCTCGCCGCGCCGGAGACCCGCCTCGTCACCCTGACCATCACCGAGAAGGGCTACAGGCTCGACCCCGCCTCCGGCGCCCTGCTGGAAGACGATCCCGACGTCGCCGCAGACCTGCTCGACCTTGCCACGCCACGCACGGCGCCGGGCTTCCTGGTCGCCGCCCTGGCCACCCGCCGCGCCCGCGGCCTCGCGCCCTTCACGGCCATCTCCTGCGACAACCTCCCCCACAACGGCCCGCGCCTGCGCGACGCCGTGCTGGCGGTCGCGGCCCGCCACGACCCGGCCCTGGCCGACTGGATCGCGCGCCACGGCGCGTTTCCCCAGACCATGGTCGACCGCATCGTTCCGGCCACCACCGAGGCCGACATCGAGGGATTGGCGAGGGCCGTCGGCCTGCGCGACCTCGCCATGGTCAAGACCGAGCCGTTCAGCCAGTGGGTGATCGAAGACCGTTTCGCCGGCGAACGCCCGGACTTCGAGGCCGTCGGCGTCCAGGTCACCGAAGACGTCCCCGCCTGGGAGGCCGCCAAGCTGCGCCTGCTGAACAGCGCCCACTCGGCGATCGCCTATCTGGGCGGTCTCGCCAGCGTCGAATTCGTCCATCAGTTCGTCGCCCGCCCACAAGGCGCCGCCTTCGTGCAGCGCCTGTGGGACGAGGCCCAGCCGACGCTGACCCCGCCGCCCGGCCTCGACCTCGTCCGCTATCGTGGCGAGCTGATGGCCCGCTTCGCCAACGCCGCCTTGCAGCACCGCACCCGCCAGATCGCGATGGACGGCTCGCAGAAGCTGCCGCAGCGCCTGCTGGCCACCCTGGCCGACCGCCTGTCCGCCGAGGCGCCCATCGAGGCGCTCGGCCTCGCCGTGGCCGCCTGGATGCGCTGGCAGGCCGGCCGCGACGATGCGGGGAACGCCTTCGCCGTCGACGATCCCCTGGCCGCGGTCACCGCCCGGGCGATCGCCGGCCTCGCGGACCCGGCGGACCAGGCCATGGCCCTGCTGCAGGTCGAGGCGATCTTCCCGCCGCCCCTCGCCGCCGAGCCGCGCTTGCGCGAGGTTCTCACCCGCCAGGCTTCCCGTCTGGCGCGTCTGGGCGCGCGCGCCGCGATTGAACCGGCTTGAAGAGCCGACACAGACTTGCAGTATGTTGTCAGACCACCACCGGTCAGCATGGCTAGGTCTCTCATGCCCACCAACGGCAAGCTCTACCGAATGATCGCGGACTCCATCGCCGCGGACATCGAGGGCGGCAAGTACAAGCTCGGCGACCGCCTGCCGACTGAGCGCGACCTCGCCGAGCAGTTCGGGGTCAGCCGCCCCACCCTGCGCGAAGCGATGATCGCGCTGGAGATGCTGGGCATGATCGAGGCCCGCCACGGCCTGGGCATCTATGTCACCCGCACCCAGCTGCCGATCATGGCCTCGAGCTTCGACTTCCAGATCGGCGCCTTCGAGCTGATCGAGGCGCGCCGCCTGTTCGAGGGCGAGGCCTGCGCGCTGGCCGCCACCACCATCGACGACGAGCAGCTCGCCGAGCTGGAGCGCCTGATGGCCCTCATGGGCCACGAGGACGAGATGGAGGCCGAGGCGGCCGACCGCGAATTCCACCTCACCATCGCCCGCGCCACCGGCAACGGCGCCATCACCGCCACGGTGGAGAACCTCTGGGAGCTGCGCAGCCGCTCCCCGCTCGCCCGCGCCATCCTGACCCGGGCCCGCGGCGGGGCGCTCACCCCGCGTATCCAGGAGCACGCCGAGGTCCTGGAGGCGCTGCGCAGACGCGATCCGGCCGCCGCCCGCCAGGCCATGCGCCACCACCTCGAGCGCGTGATCGAGCACCTGCTCAGCATCACCGAGACCGAGACGGCGGAGCGCGTGAAGGTGGAGAACGAGGCCCGCCGCAGCGCCATCGCCAAGCGCGTGGCCATCTGAACAGGCCCCGTGGCGGAACAGGTTGGCCGAACGCGATTCGCCCGGAGCCGCTCCGAACAACAAGCTTGACCAGGGCGAAAGGTCGCAAATCCCCAGAAAACGCCCGTATTTCGGGCCTTGAACGCCCTTTCGGACCCGTCACAGTGGTGACATTGCGATCAGGCCTTGGCAGGGTCGCGGCCTCGATTCCCTTACGAAAGGCTATCCATGACCATCTCCGAACTCATCGACCAGGTTGCGGCCTCGGACTCGAAGCTGACCAAGGCCCAGGCCAAGGCCATCGTCGACGCCGTGTTCGGCGCCGTGCGCGCCGCCGCCGTGAAGGGCGACGAGGTCTCCATCCCCGGCTTCGGCAAGTTCAAGGTGCAGTCCAAGCCGGCCCGCACCGGCCGCAACCCCTCGACCGGCGCCACGATCCAGATCGCGGCTTCCAAGAAGGTCGTCTTCCAGCCGGCCAAGGTCCTCAAGGACGCAGTCAACGGCTGACCCGGGTTTCGGCGGCTTCCCGGCGGCATGCCGGGAGGCCGCCCCCTCGGGGCTCGCGCCCCGCCTAGGCCCAGCCCATCAGGGCCAGGAAGATCATGACCGTGCCGACCACACCCACGGCCCAGGCCAGCGGGCGGACCATCGGAACCCCGGCCAAGTACAGCACCGCGTGCACGACGCGGGAATAGAAGAACAGCTGGGCGCCCAGCGCCGTGGTCCCGTTCGACACGTGGGCCAGGGCGGCCACCAGCACCAGGGGCGCGAAGATCGTCAGCCCCTCGCGATGATTGTCCACGCAACGCAGCGCGCGCGCATGCCAGCCGGTCGCGGCCGGCAGGTTGTCGCGCGAATTGGCCAGCGGCACGGCCCCGACGGCGCGGATGCCCGCGAAGGCCTGGATCAGGACGAGCACCAGCAACAGGGCGGCCGAATAGGCCAGCATCGTCAGTTCGACACTCATTTCACTCCCCCGGTTCGAGCTGGATCCCTGTGGTCCAGCTTGGCTTTCAAGACCTTCCGCCGCGGTCGCGGCGGCGTCAATCGCAGCCCTCAGGCGCTGCGCGCGACCGGCGCGCCGGCGGCCAGGAGCTCCGGCAGGCCGGTCCAATCGATCTGCGGCTGACCATCGGCCCAGGCCGTGAACCGCGTCAGGAAGGCCCAGGCGGCCTCGTCATGGGCGAGATGGTGTGTCAACAGGCCGACCGGCTCGTCCCACAGCCCGGCGCGGCGGCGCGCGGTGAGCAGGCGGCGCAGCTCGCCCAGGAACTTGGCCTCGCCCCGGAAGCGCGCGCCGCCTTTCCAGCGCATCAGGTCGAGATGGGCGTCCACGCGTGGCGGCGCGCCCTCGACCGCGTCCTGTCCCCAGGCCGACCAACCGGCGAAACCGCAGTCGCCCAGCACCACCGGCAGTTCGGGATGGACGTCGTTCCAGGGCGGCACGAAGGCCTGCATCGCCCCGGGCAGCGGCGCGAGCCTCGCCCACCCGGCGCGCACCTGGGTCGCCACCCGGATACGCCGCCATTCCGGTGGGAATTCGCCGGCGACCGGCCCCTTGCGGCGGTTGGTGTGATCGACCCCGTGCTGGACGATGCTCACGCCGGCCTGGCCTTGCAGGCGCGCACCCAGGGCGGCGATGTCGCCATCCGGGATCACCGCCAGGGTCAGGGGGCGCCCGGCCGCGGTCGCCAGCAGGCGATCGAGCTCGGCGCTCGGCGCACGCGCGTCGTCGTCCCGCCACCACAGCCGGACCCGCCGCCCCGCCACACGCCAGCGGCGCAGCTCGACCTCCAGCCATGTCAGATGCATACAAACCCCGCGCGTCCGAGGGTGAGACGCCGCCGCTCGGGGCCGCCCTCAAGGCCCGCGCTTGAGCCATCCGTCCTGGGGCGCTAGCTTCTGCTTCGTCGCGGGGGGCTGCGACCCGGATCGAGGACGCACGCGCCCGCGCGAATTCATGGACAGCACGGCAGCGCCCGAAAACCCCCTGCTCACCGCCTATCTGGAGAAGCGCGCCAATCTCGTGCGTTTCCTGGCCGCGCGCCTGGGCTCGCTTGAGGCCGCCGAGGACGTGGCCCAGGACCTTTATCTGAAGATCTCCTCCATGGAGCTCGTGGACGACGTCCAGAATCCCATGGCCCTGCTCTATCGGATGAGCGCCAACCTGATGCTGGACCGCCTGCGCCGCGAGCGCCGGGCCGCGGCGCGCGAGGACGCGTGGCTGAAGACCGAGCGCACCAACCTGGGCGGCGAGGACGTGGTCGACCAGCCCGCCGCCGACGACGCGCTCGCCTCCCGCCAGCGCCTGAACCAGCTGGTCAGTGGGCTCGAGAGCCTGCCGCCGCGCATGCGACACGCCTTCCAGCTCCACAAGCTGCAGGGGCTGAGCCACGCTGAGACGGCGCGGGCGATGGGAATCTCGATCAGCGCCGTTGAAAAACATGTGAGCGGAGCCCTCAAGGCCCTGCTGGCGAAGCTCGGATGACGCGCATGGCCAACCGGGATCACAATCTTTCGGCGAGGAGTGGGGGGTTGACCCGTTCGGCGCCGTCTAGGCGACAGGAAGGCGGTTCGATCCGCCGGGACGGCACGACGCCATGAACGACAGACTGCTGCAGGAGAGGGTGGACGCCGTGCGCGACGCCGCGGCGGACTGGGTCGTGCGCCTGAGCCGCCCGACGGTCGGCGAGGCCGACTGGATGGACTTCGACGCCTGGATCGAGGCCTCGCCTGTCCACCAGCAGGCCTATGACAAGGCGATCGGCATCTGGTCGCTGGTCGACGCCGCCGCGCCGCAGATCGACGCGGCTCTCGGGCCGGCCGCCCAGCCGTCCGTCTGGGCCAACCCGACGCGTCGCTGGCAGATGGCCGGCGGCTTGGCGGCCGCGGCCCTCGCAGTGGCCGTCGTGCCCTGGGGCGACCTCACGGCCAAGACGGTGGTCTATGAGACCGCCAAGGGCGAACGCCGTGTCGTCACCCTGTCTGACGGCACCCGTATCGACATGAACGCCGGCTCGCACTTGAGCGTGCGCATGGGCGTCAGCGCCCGGCGCGTGACCATGGACGACGCCGAAGCGGTGTTCGACGTCGCCAAGAACCCGCGCCGCCCGTTCCTGATCGACGCGGGCGACCGCACGGTCCGGGTGGTCGGCACCCAGTTCAACGTCCGCCGCCGCGACGGCGTACAATCGGTGACCGTGCGGCGCGGGGTCGTCGAGGTGACGCCGAGCACCGGCGCGAGCGGCCAGACCTATCGCCTGACCGTCGGCCAGCGGCTCGATCACGTGGAGGGCGCGGCGGCGTCGGTGCTGCGGACCGCCCTGCCCGACGACGCCATGAGCTGGCGGACCGGCCGGCTGGTCTATCGCGGCGAGCCGCTCTCGATCGTGGTGGCCGACCTCAACCGTTATTCGGACAAGCCGCTCCGCCTGGCCGACGCCCAGCTCGGCCGCATAGCCTTCTCCGGCGTGCTTCAGACCGACGATGGCCCCACCGCCATCCGGGCCCTGACTCTTCTTGCGCCTGTCGCTTCCACTGAGACCCCAGACGGAATACTCCTGCGCGGCAAGTAGCCGCGTCGCTCGGGGTCTCCGTCATTTCCATCCGCTCTCGCGCCTTGGGATTCGCCGTGACGGCTGCCGCCGTCGCGCTCCTGGCCTTGCCCGAGGCCGGACGCGCCGCCCCCGTCCGCCGCCATTTCACCGTGCCGGCCCAGCCGGCCTCCGAGGCCCTGATCACCTTCGCCATCCAGGCCGATATCTCCATCGGCGGCGTGTCCGCCTGCGCCGGGCGCACGACGCCGCTGGTCGGCGCCTTTACCGTGCGCGAGGGGCTGGAGCGCCTCACCTCCGGTCTTTGCGCCTTCGAGTTCGTCGACCCGCGTACGGTGCGCATCCTGGCCCATGCCCGGCCCGCGCCGTCGCCGCCGCCCACGGTCGCCGCCGCCCCGCCCCGGTCCGCGCCCAGGCCGATCGCGCCCGCCACGCCGAGCTTCCAGGTCTCCGAGCTGCTGATCACGGCCACCAAGCGCATCGAACCGGCCGACAAGGTGCCGGCCTCGATCAGCGTGATCGGTTCCGACCAGCTGGACGCCACCGGCGCGATCGACGCCTCCGGCGCCATCCGCCAGATGGTCGGCGTGACCATGACCAACCTCGGCGCCGGCCGCGACAAGATCATGCTGCGGGGCCTGTCGGACGGCGCCTTCACCGGCCGCACCCGCTCCACCGTCGGCACCTTCCTCGACAACGCGCCGATCACCTACAACGCCCCGGATCCCGACCTGCGTCTGGCCGACGTCGAGGCGGTCGAGGTGGTGCGGGGCCCGCAGGGCGCGCTCTACGGCGCGGGCTCGCTCTCCGGCGTCTACCGGATCATCACCCGCAAGCCGGTGCTCGACCAGTACGAGGCCCGGCTGTCGGCCCTCGTCGCCTGGACGGAGTCCGGCTCGCCCAGCCAGCAGTTCGAAGCGATGGTCAATGCGCCGATCGTCGACGGCAAGCTGGGCGCGCGCCTGGTCGCCTATCACGAGGTCCAGGGCGGCTATCTCGACGATCTCAACCTGCGCCTCACCAACGTCGACAAGACCACCCGCGACGGCGCGCGCCTCGCCCTGCGCGGCCTCCTGGGCGACAACTGGACCGTGACCCTGTCCGGCGCGATCCAGCGCCTCGGCTCCAACGACACCCAGTATGTCACCGGCCTGAAGGGCCAGACCCGCACCAACCGGGTCCGGGAGAACCACGCCAACAATTTCGCCGAGGGCGCGATCACCATCGACGGGGTGACCGACTGGGGCCGGCTGCAGTCCTCGACCGCCTATGTGCGGCACGACTTCACCAGCCAGTACGACGCCTCGGCCGCCCTCTCCCTGTTCGGCGACAGCACCGCAGACTTCGGCGTCTATCGAGAGGGCGCCAAGGTCGACATGCTCTCCCAGGACCTTGTGCTCACCTCGGCCAATGCGGGCCCCTTCCGCTGGCTGGTCGGCGGCTATGCCTCGCTCACCAACGAGAAGACCCCGTCGCGCCTCGACGCGCGTGTCAGCGGCAGCGTCGATCCGCGCCGGATCTATACCGAGTTCCGCACCGACCGCCGCACCTCCGCATCGCTCTACGGCAAGGTCTCCTACAGCTTCGGCTCGAACTGGACCGCCTCGGGGGGCGCCCGCGTCTTCGACCTCGGCCTGCGCACCAGCTCCAGCGTCACCGTGCTGAACCCGGCCCTGGGCCGGGAGTTCGTCAAGAAGGCCGACTATCGCGGGGTCTCGCCCGAAGTCTCGCTGCAGTACGAGTTCGCCAACGGCGACCTGGTCTACGGCCTCGTCTCGGAAGGCTACCGGCCGGGGGGCTTCAACTCCGGAGGCATCTCCAGGCCGACCGGATCGCGCGTCGGCTTCGACCCCGACCGGCTGCGCAACTACGAGATCGGGACCAAGCTGCGCCTGTTCGACCACCGGCTCGACCTGCGAACCACCGCCTTCTACGACCTGTGGGACAATATCCAGACGGACCAGTACCTGGGATCGGGCCTGCCCTACACCGCCAATGTCGGCGACGGCCGCAACATCGGCGTCGAGCTGGAGGCGAACTGGCGGCCGACCCAGCGCTGGACGTTCCAGGCCAACGCACTGATCGACGAGCCCAAGGTCATCCGCGTCAATCCCGCCTTCGCCGCGCGGGTGACCGACGGCCTGCCGGGCGTGCCGGACCTGTCCTTCGGCGCGCTCGCCGCCTACGAGCGGCCGATCGCCCACGACATGTCGCTGCTGTTCACCGCCGAGACCAGCTATATCGGCCGTTCGCGCCTGACCTTCGACCCCGCCCTGTCGCCGGAGATGGGTGGCTATTTCACCGGCAAGGTCGGCGCCCAGCTCAAGACCCCGCGCTGGCGCCTGGCCGCCTTCGTGGAGAACCCGACCAACTCCCAGGGCGACACCTTCGCCTACGGCAATCCCTTTTCCTTCGGCCAGGTTCGCCAGGTCACGCCGCAGCGCCCGCGCACGCTCAGCATCGCGGTCAGTGCGGCGTTTTGACCTTTTGCTAAGCTTGATATGAGGGCGACCCGCTCAGGCGTCGTCATCCCTGCGAACGTCGATATTCCCGCGAAGATCGCGGGAGCCGGCGAAGTGTCAGGGGTGTGCGGGTGGCGAAGCTTTCCGGTCTTGTCTGTGTGCGGAACGAAGAAGCGCGGTTGGCGGATTGCCTGTCGCGCCTGGCCTTCTGCGACGAGGTCGTCGTGGTGGCCGACCGCTGCACCGATCGCACCGAAAGCATCGCGCTCGAGATGGGCGCCCGCGTCATCTCCGGCGAATTCCCGCTCGAAGGCCCCCGCAAGCAGGCCGGCGTCGAGGCCTGCACCGGCGACTGGATCATCGAGATCGACGCCGACGAATGGGTCTGCCCCGCGCTCGGCCAGGAGATCCGCGCCGCCATCGAGGGCCAGCCGGCCGGCGACTATTTCCAGATCCCGGTCGACAACTATGTCGGCGCCCGGCTCGTGCGCCGCGGCTGGGGCGGCTCCTTCGGCACCTCGTCGGTGGCGCGCCTCTTCCGCCATGGCGCCAAGCGCTGGAAGGACCATCGCGTCCATCCGGGCGTGACCTTCAACGGGACCCTGGTCGGCGCGCTGACCACCCCGATCAAGCACACGGTCGACGACGACATCGCCGACATGCTCGCCCGCCTGAACCGCTACACCGACCTGCGCGCCCTCGACCTCGCCGACACCGGCGGCAAGATGGGCGTCGGCGACAACCTGTTCCGCGGCGTGCGGCGGTTCTTCAAGTGCTACTGGACCCGCGAGGGCCACAAGGAAGGCGAGCTCGGCCTGCTGATCGCGCTGATGGCCGGCCTCTATCCGATCCTGTCGGCGCTCAAGGCCCGCGAAATCCTCGCCCAGCGCCTCCGGGCCGAGGCCGGCCTCGGCGGCGGTGTCTACGAGCTGACGACCGGCGGCCAGCGCCGCCTGGCGGGCAACGACGATCAGCGCCAGGCCGCCGCGGCCTAGTCGCTGAACCGTCAAGGCGCGGCCTGCGTTAAGCTGCGGTCCCGATTCTCACGGAGACCGCCGTGCGACCGCGCCTCGCCCCGATCGGCCCCATCGTCCTCGCCCTGACCGCGTTCGGCCTCGCCGCCTGCGGCCAGCAGGGTTCGCCCAACCCCCTGGTCGGCTTCGGGCCCAACCCGGCGCTGCCCGCGCCGCAGAAGAGCCTGCTGCCCCAGGTCGCGACCGCCAAGGTCGCACGCTGGACCGCGGCCGAAGCGCCGACCCCGCCGCCCGGCTTCAAGGTCACCCGCTTCGCCGACGGTCTCGATCACCCGCGCTGGCTCTATGTCCTGCCCAATGGCGACGTGCTGGTCGCCGAGTCCGCCTCCGAGCCCGGCAAGCCGCAGGGCTTCAAGGACTGGGTCGCCCAGGAGATCCAGAAACACGCCGGCGCCCTCGAACGCAGTCCCAACCGCATCGTCCTGCTGCGCGACGCCGACGGCGACGGCGTGGCCGAGACCCGCACCGACTTCGCCGAGGGGATCAAGCGGCCCTTCGGCATGGCCCTGGTGGGCCGGACGCTCTATGTCGCCGCCGACAACGCCGTGGTGACCTTCCCCTACACGGAGGGCCAGACGCGGGAGACCGGCGCCGGAACCAAGCTGTTCGACCTGCCCGGAGAGCCGATCAACCATCACTGGACCAAGAACATCGTCGCCAGCCCCGACGGCGACCGGCTCTACGCCACGGTCGGCTCCAATTCCAATATCGGCGAAAACGGCATGCCGGCCGAGCAGGGCCGCGCGGAGATCCGCGAGTACAGGCTGCCCAACGGCCCGGGCCGGACCTTCGCCACCGGCCTGCGCAACCCCAACGGCATGGACTTCGAGCCCCAGACGGGCGCGCTCTGGACCGCCGTCAACGAACGCGACGAGCTCGGCCCCGACCTGGTCCCCGACTACATGACCAGCGTGAAGGACGGCGCCTTCTACGGCTGGCCCTACAGCTATTACGGCCAGCACGTCGACGAACGCGTGAAGCCTCAGCGGCCGGACCTCGTCGCCAAGGCGGTCCCGCCGGACTATGCGCTGGGCCCGCACACCGCCTCGCTGGGCCTCGCCTTCTACAGGTCCGACCTGTTCCCGGCGAAGTATCGCGGCGGCGTCTTCGTCGGCCAGCACGGCTCCTGGAACCGCAAGCCGCTCAACGGCTACCGCGTGGTCTTCATCCCCTTCGCCGGCGGCAAGCCGACCGGCCAGCCCGAGGTCTTCCTCTCGGGCTTCCTGAACGACAAGGGCGAGGCGCGCGGCCGCCCCGTCGGCGTGGCCGTCGACAAGCGCGGCGGTCTGCTGGTCGCCGACGACGTGGGCAATGTCGTCTGGCGGGTCGCCCCATCCGTTCTTGCGCCCTAGACCCGGCCGGTCACCGGCACGAGGGCGCCCGTCACCGCTCGCGCCTCTTCCGAGGCCAGGAACAGCATCACCGCCGCCAGGTCCGCCGGGCTCACCCACGCCGAGAAATCGGCCTTGGGCATGTCGGCGCGGTTGGTCGGCGTGTCGATGATCGAGGGCAGCACGGCGTTGACCGTCACGCCGTCGGCCTTCAACTCCTCGGCCAGGCTTTCGGTGAGCTTGTGGACCCCGGATTTGGACGCCGCATAGGCCCCCATGCCCAGCGCCGCCTTCAGCGCCCCATTGGCCCCGACATTGACGATCCGCCCCGAGGCCGAACGCTTCAGGTGCGGGATCGCCGCGCGGCTGGCGTTGGAGGCGGTCAGCACGTTCATGCGGAACAGGGTGTGCCAGGTCTCCCAGGACCCGGCCTCCAGCGTCTCCCAGCGAAAGCCGCCCGCCACGTTCAGCAGGGCGTCGAGCCCGCCGAAATGATCGGCCGCGGCGTCGATCGCCGCGCCGGCCGCCACCGCGTCGGTCAGGTCGACCCCGCCCTGGACGAACACGCCCTCGCCGCTCGGCGCGCCGGCCGGCGCATCCTTGGCGAAGTCGATCAGGGCCAGACGCGCGCCCTGCGCCGCCGCGGCCTGGGCCACCGCCGCGCCCAGCACCCCGAACGCCCCGGTGATCGCGATCACCCGTCCGCCCTGTCCCGCCATGTCGCCTCCGCTCATAGGATCTCGCCCCCTTCTCCCCTCGCCCGCCGACGCGTGCAAGGGCCGCAAACGCAAAGGGCGGGCCGGACGCCTGGTCCGACCCGCCCCAGCTGGACGATCAGCTCGACGCGCTTAGAGGCGCTCGATGATGGTCACGTTGGCGAGGCCGCCGCCTTCGCACATGGTCTGCAGGCCGTAGCGGCCGCCCCGGGCCTCCAGGGCGTTCAGCAGGGTCGCCATCAGCTTGGTGCCCGAGGCGCCGAGCGGGTGGCCGAGCGCGATGGCGCCGCCGTTGACGTTGATCTTCTCCGGGTCGACGCCGAGGGTCTTGATGTAGGCCACCGGCACCGAGGCGAAGGCCTCGTTGACCTCGAACAGGTCGATGTCCTCGACCTTCATGCCCGCCTTCTTCAGCGCGCGTTCCGAGGCCGGGATCGGCGCTTCCAGCATGATCACCGGGTCGTGGCCGAGCAGCGACAGGTGGTGGATGCGGGCCAGCGGCTTCAGGCCATGTTCCTTCAGCGCCTTTTCCGACACGACCATCACGCCCGAGGCGCCGTCGCAGATCTGGCTGGACGAGGCCGCCGTGATCCGGCCGCCCTCGCGCAGCAGCTTCACGCCGCGGATGCCGTCGAGGCTGGCGTCGAAGCGGATGCCCTCGTCGACGTTATGGACGGTCTTGTTGCCCTCGGCGTCGGTGATCTCGAGGCCGACGATCTCGTTCTTGAACGCGCCGGCCTGGGTGGCCGCGATCGCGCGCTGGTGCGAGCGGTAGGAGTACTCGTCCAGCTCGTCCTTGGTCAGGCCGTACTTCTCGGCGACCATCTCGGCGCCCATGAACTGGCTGAACTGGATGTTCGGATAGCGCTCCTCCATCCGCGGGCTCTTCGGCTGGCCGAAGCCGTTCTGGGCCGGCAGGGCCACCGACAGGCCCATCGGCACGCGGGTCATGCTCTCGACGCCGGCGGCGATCACCACGTCCATCGTGCCGCTCATCACGGCCTGGGCCGCGAACTGCAGCGCCTGCTGCGAGGAGCCGCACTGGCGGTCGACGCTGGTGCCGGGCACGCTTTCCGGGAGCTTGGAGGCCAGGACGGCGTTGCGCGCCACATTGGTCGCCTGCTCGCCCACCTGCATCACGCAGCCCATGACCACGTCCTCGATGGCGGCCGGGTCGACGCCCGTGCGATCCACCAGGTCGTTCAGCGCCACGGCGCCGAGGTCGGCCGGATGCCAATCCTTGAGTTTGCCGCCCTTGCGTCCGCCGGCGGTCCGGGTCGCCGCCACGATATAGGCTTCAGCCATTGTTTCGCTCCCAAGCTCTAGCGCCGGTCCTCCGGCCGCATCGCGCGGGAACATAGGCAGGCGCCGCCGGGTAAGCCAACGGGGTTTACGCGAACGTGAACCTTACGCTGGGTCAGGCCTGGGCGGAGGATTGCCGCAAAGCCCGCCGCGAGACGACGATATTCCCGGCCGCCCGGTCCATCGCCAGGATCACGAACCTGTCCCGTTCGCCGATCAGGCCGGCGAGGTCGCGCACCGGGCGGATGTCGAGCTGCGAGCCCGGCAGGAACCCCGACGCGCCATCGAGATCGACCGAAAAGCCGCCTCTCACCCGCTCCACGATGCGGCCCGTCACCGCTTCGCCCTCCGCGCGGGCAGCCTCGGACCGCGTCCAGGCCGTCTCGCCCAGCCTCGCCTTCTCGATGGCGGCGGAGAGCGTGTTCCAGTCCCGCTCGCCCATCATCCGGGCCACCAGCTCGAGCGCCTCGCTGTTGGTGATCGTCCTGCCCTTGCCCGCCAGCCCCTCACGGAGCGATCGCGCCATGGCCTTGGCGTCTCGGAAGTCACGCATGCAAATCCATCCTCTGCTTGCGAGCGAACCGAAGCGCGTCAGGAGCTTGCCTTGCTGGCCCGTTCGCTCTCGGAGCAAAGGATCGAAGCGACCGCGATACGTTCACCTTAGCCCGAGGGGCCGCAAGCGGCGGGCCGTATCAGCCTGCAGTGGAGACTGCGCCGCGCCCCCGGGCCTGTCAACGCGGCGCCCCAGCTTGCGCCGTTCCGCTATAGTCGGCCGATGTCCCACAGCGCCGATTCATGATCCCGTTCGCCGATCGCGCCCTGGTGGCGGCCGTGATGGATCGGATCATCCCGGCGGACGGCTGGCCCTCGTTCAGCGGCGACGGCGGTATGGCGGACCTCGACGCCAAGGCCGGCGACCAGCATGCGCGCTTCTGGGAAAAGACCCTGACGCCCGGCTTCGGTGCGCTCGACGCCGAATGCCGCACGCGCTTCGCGACGTCTTTCGTGGCGCTGGCCGAGGCGGCGCAGGACGCGCTGATCGAGGACCTGGCCACGGGGCGGGTCGACACGGCGTGGCCGACCCCGCCCGACGCCTTCATCGCCCTGCTCACCCGGCTGGCTGCCGAGGGCCATTATGGCCGGCTCGGCGCGACCTCCTGGCGGATGGTCGGCTTCGACTCGGCCCCGAAGCGCGACGCCGGTGGGGACGCCTCGCATGTGACGCCGGCCGCCACGTCGTTCGGGGACATCCAGGGCGACTACGACGTGCTGGTCATCGGCGCCGGGGCTGGCGGGGGCGTCGCCGCCATGATCGCCGCCGAGGCCGGCGCGCGCGTGCTGCTGGTGGATCGCGGCGAGAACCTGTCCTTCGCGCAGATCCGGCGCGACCACCTGGCCAACCACCGCCTGTCCGCCTACGGCCAGAGCCTCGGGCCTGAGTTCGACGGCAATCCTCGCGCCGTCCTCGACGCGTCCGGCGGCGAGCGCACGATCCGGCATCCGCACCAGGCGGGCTGGAGCAACAACGCCATGGCGGTGGGCGGCGGCACGCGGGTCTACCAGGGCATGGCCTGGCGGTTCCTGCCGCAGGACTTCCGGCTGGCCAGCCTGTACGGCGTTCCGGACGGGTCCAGCCTGGCGGACTGGCCGATCGCCTATGCCGACCTGGCGCCCTTCTACGACGAGGCGGAGTGGACGCTGGGCGTGGCCGGCGAAGGGGCGTCGCACCGAGTCCAGGGATCGAGAGCGCGCGACTATCCGATGCCGCCGCCGCCGATGAACACGGAGGCGCAGGTTCTGTCCCGGGCGGCGCGCGCACTCGGCTGGAGCACGGGCGCAGTCCCCCTGCTGATCAATACCGAGCCCTATGGCGGTCGCGGCCGATGCGTCCAGTGCGGCGAGTGCGTCGGCTTCCCCTGCCCCAGCGACGCCAAGAACGGGTCGTTCAACACGGTGATCCCTCGCGCGATCGCGACGGGACGGTGCCAGCTGGTCCCGCGCTGCCGCGCCCTGCGGATCACCACCGATGGTCCGGGCCAGGTGACCGGCGCGGAACTGCTCGACGTAACGACCGGCGCTCGGACCCGGGTCAGGGCCGGCCAGGTGGTCGTCGCCGCTGGCGCGGTCGAAACCGCCCGCTTGCTTCTGCTCAGCGCTTGCGACGCCCATCCGAACGGGCTTGGCAACCACAGTGACCAGGTGGGCCGACACCTCCAGGGCCATCCCTATGTCGGGGCCTTCGGCCTGTTCGACGACCCCATGATCGACATGGCCGGTCCGGGCGTGCGCATCGGGACCTGCGACTTCAACCATGGCGCGGCGGGCGTCATCGGTGGCGGCGTGCTGCACAACGAGGTCATCAAGCTGCCCATGCTGCACTGGCTCTGGGCCCTGCCGCCCGACGCCCCGCGGCGCGGGCTGGCCGGCAAGGCGGCGATGCGCGACCTCTATCGCCGAACCAGCCACGTCCACGGCCCGATCCAGGAGATTCCCCACGGGGACCTGCGCGTCACCCTGGCCTCCGGGGTCGTCGACGCCCTGGGCCAGCCTGTGGCGCGGTTCGAGGGGGCGCTGCATCCGGAAAGCGTCAAAGCCCAGGCGGCGCATCGGGAACGGGCCGTGGAGTGGCTGACCGCCGCCGGCGCGACGCGCGTGTGGCGCACCAACCTCGCGACGGGCATGACCGCGGGCCAACATCAGGCGGGAACCTGCCGGATGGGCGCCGATCCCGCCACCTCGGTCACCGACCCCTGGGGTCGTGTGCATGGGCACCGGAACCTGTGGGTGATGGACGGCTCCGTCCACGTCACCAACGGCGGCTTCAACCCGGTGCTCAACATCTACGCCCTGGCGTTCCGCAACGCGCGGGCGATGGCGGGCGTCAGCATCGCCCCCGGGGCGGCGGTTTAGGCGCCAGAGCTCTCGATGTGCTGGCGCGCCCTCGGTCGTCCGTCGAAAATAACACATCTCGACGTCATGGCCGGGCTTGTCCCGGCCACCCATGACCTCCTCGATCAGGGATTTGTCTCAGCCTCAGACGCTTATAGGTCGCCGGCACGAGGCCGGCGATGACGTCAGAAGAAAAAGGCAGCGCCTGCCGATCGACGCTTCAACCTAAGCGCTGCGCCCGTAGAACTGGATCTTGAACGGCCCCCACCACAGGGCCTTGCCGAGACCGCGGGCGGCGCGGTCGAGCATGAAGGCGTAGTCCTGCGCGCCGGTCAGCCGCTTGAAGCCGGCGGCCAGGCCATAGACCGCCGCCTGGGCCGCGCCGATCGCCATCCAGCGGGCGATACCCAGCCGGTCGGGAGGGCTCTGGGCCGCGCAGGCCTCGGTCGGGCCCTGGCCATAGGCGAAGGCGCGGGGAATGGCGTAGGCCAGGCTCTGCCGCTGCGGCTGCGGGTCCTCCCAGACCCAGGCCTCGGGCGCCCAGGCGAACCGCGCGCCGGCCGCCTGCATCTGGCCGAACAGCAGGTCGTCCTCGCCGCCGATGTGGTTGCGGGCGTCGGCGAAGGGGCGGACCGGATCGGGCAGGCTGGCGCGCCGCACCAGGCTGTCGCCGCAGCCGTGATAGTGGTCGATCACCTGGGCCTCTTCGGGCCCAGGCCGCGAGAAGAACCATTCCAGATAGGGCCGATGGGCCGCAGCCGCCGCGGGCGCGCGGCCGCGCACAGGTCCGAACACCACGTCGGCCTCGAACCGCGCCTGGGCGGCCAGCAGGGCCGCGAGCCATCCGGCCGGCGCCTCCTCGTCGTCGTCGAGAAAGGCGATCAGCTCGCCCCGCGCCCGCGCCATGGCGGCGTTGCGGGCGTTGGCCACGCCCGGCTCAGGCTCGTGCACGTACGCCACCGGAAAGGGCGCGCCCTTGGCCAGAGCCGCCACCTGGGCCTGCGCCGAGGCGACCTGGTCGTTGTCGACCACCACAAGCTCCAGCTCGGCCGGATCGACGCCAGCCTGGGCCAGCACCGAACGCACCGCGACCTCCAGCCCGCCCGGACGGCGCTGGGTCGGCACGATGACGCTGATGCGGGGATTGCCCATGGCCGACCAAGCTAGCCGACCCCGGTTAGGGAATGGTGATCTCCGCATTGCAGGAAAGCTATCCGATATCCCTCTCCCCTTGCGGGAGAGGGTGGCCCTGCGGAGCAGGGTCGGGTGAGGGGCTTGGGGCCTCGCCGGAAAAGTCCGAGAGCCCCCTCATCCGGCCTGCCTTCGCAGGCCACCTTCTCCCGCGAGGGGAGAAGGGACCGGCAACCCTTTGTCGCCGCTCTTGTGACAGCCCCGCTGTCAGACCTGCGCGGAAAACGCCTGCGCCAGGATCTTCTCCAGCCAGGCCGCGTCGGTTTCGTCGAAGGCGGCGGGGGTGGTGGCGTCGACGTCGAACACGGCGATCAGCGCGCCGGCCTTGTCGAACACCGGAACCACCACCTCGCTGGCCGAGGCGCCGTCGCAGGCGATGTGGCCGGGAAAGGCGTGGACGTCGGGCACGAGCTGGGTCGCGCGGGTCTCCGCCGCGGTCCCGCACACGCCCCGCCCGAAGGCGATGCGCAGACAGCCCAGCGTGCCCTGATAGGGTCCGACCACCAGCTCGCGCGGCTTGTCGGGATCGACCACGTAGAAGCCGGTCCAGAAATAGTGCTCGAAGCTGTTCGCCAGCATCGAGGCGACGGTCGCCATCCGCGCGGTGCGGTTCGGCTCGCCGTCGAGGACGGACGCGATTTCCGCCGCCACGGTGGCGTAGCGCTCGTCCTTGTCGGTCGGCAATTCGAGGTCGTTGAAGGCTTCGGCCATGGGGGCGTTATATGGCCCCCGGCCCCGAGGTTGAAGAGGTCGCCAATGACCTCAGACCACATACCCTGACGTCATGGCCGGGCTTGTCCCGGCCATCCATGATCTCCGCGAGCGGGGATTTGCCTGGGCCTTCGACCTATATGGGTCGCCGGCGCAAGGCCGGCGAAGACGTTCAAGAGGTGAGGCGCCGCTGAACGCGTGGCCTAGATCGCCAGGGCGCTCTTGCCCGGATCGGCGGCCGGCGGCGGCGCCATCACGCTGTTCCCCGCCAGCTTGCGCACGGCGTTGAAATGCACCTCGACGATCGAGGGATCGGCCGAGTCCGGCCCGCCCATGGCCTCGACATAGTCGATCATCGCGTTGGCGGCCTTCTCGATCGCGCCGTCGCGCACCTGGCGGGCGCGGAAGCGGGTGTGCTGCATCACCCGGAACGTCATCTGGGCCAGCGACCGGTCGAGCCCGCCGCGGGCCTCGATCAGCCGGTGCATGGCCTCCAGCTCGACGCCGATGGTCTCGCGGGTGGCGTCGCGCTCGGCGCCCTCGGCCACCTCGGCCGGATCGGAATTGCGCCGCAGCGGACCGGAATAGTTGATCTCCACCTTGCGGCGGCGGTCGGGCCCGACATAGGCCTCGCTGACGATGAACTGGCGCGGCTTGCGCAGCACCAGCTGGATCCGCGACAGCAGGGCCGCGGGCGTGAACGGCTTGATCACGAACTCATTGACGCCGGCGCGGCGCGCCACGTGCACGTCGTGCTCGCTGCGCAGCCCCGTCACCATCACGATCGGCACTTCCGGGTTCGGAACCTTGGGATCGGGAACCACCGCCGCCTGGCGGATCGACTGGGTGAAGGCCAGGCCGTCCATCACCGGCATCCGCGCGTCGGTGAAGATGATGTCCGGATGGAAGTGGCGCAGCACCTCGCGCGCCCTCTGGCCGTCGCTGGCGGTCTCGACCACCCCCACGCCGCCGGCGCGCAGCACGTCGCTGATCAGGCGCACGGTGTTCAGGTGGTCGTCGACGACCAGCACCCGCAGCGCCGACAGGTCGTCGGGCCGCAGGTTCGAATTGGGCAGCATCCGCGTAGTCATCAGGGTCGGGCGCAGGCTGTGGC